>CP133316.1:1870000-2027512 GCA_050920645.1 Rickettsia endosymbiont of Argas persicus
AAATGGCAAGAATGGTTTGAATACGCTTAGTCATTTTATACGAAACATGATTTAGAACCTACTAGACTTGGAATGAACGGCTCTCATTACGGTCATTCAGTAAAAATTTTAACTTTTAAAGGAGGACTTAAAAAATTACAAAAATATAATTTTGATAGTTTAGAAAGCTTAGATTTTACTGCGATGCCTAATAAAGATGATTATACTACTAATTTTATCATTCATACTTACTTATATCCAAATTGGGAAAATTCAAGAGCTTCAAAAGTAGTTATGTGTTATGATGAGAAATTAGAACCATTCAATCAACATTTATTTGCAAAAATGGCAAACAAATTGCATAAATTTACTAATGCAAAATATGGTTATTTTTACCGAAGACATTTATGGAATAGGGCTAGTATGTATCCGACTGGAAATTGTTCTTTGTATGTTGATGAAGAAGATGAAAGATTATGTCGATTATGGACTAAGAAATATGTGTATTCTGATACTGCCTACCGCACCGGTAACCTTCGAGATATCTACAAGTTAAATTTCTTATCTCAAGAACATCTAGACTGGCAAATTAACAATTATCAAACATTGCATCAATGGATTAATTCAAATCCAAACCACGGCATTCTTACTGAACTTTCTTCCGGTTTTTGGTCATGGTATACCCCAGAATCCCAAATCCCTAATATTCGTACTGCCCTAATACCTTCCGGCATAATTCTTTGCGTTTAAAATAGCCCCTCTTATCTTTTTATAGTACTTTTTTTAATTTTGCTCTTCGACAGTAACTTAATAACAGATAAAAAAAGCTTAATCATTTATTTCTTACACTGATCGATTTTACTTTGTATTTCTTGATATATTTTGAGAGGATTTTCAACATTAAAAAAACTTATTCCGGCTTTCGTTACGGTAGCGTTACTTAACATAGAAATAGTACCAAGATTACAAATACGTTGTAAAAGGCCAATTTTTAAATTTATTTCCTTAATGTCTTGATATCTAATATCTACTCTTTCATAAGTAATAAAATTATTGATTCGTGAGACTTTATATTCATCAAGCTGATATTCTATCCAGTGAAAAAATAACTTAATTCCTAACATAGAGAAAGTTATTATAACTGAGTAAAGCAAAATAAACTCAAATAAAGATATACCTAGAGCCGTAAATATAATAAAACATAGGGCAAATAATAATACTGCACATATACTGCAGTATCTTAAGTTGATTGTCGGCTTGATGATTTTCATTTTATTTTCCTAAAATATATTCTTTATAGTAAACTAAGTAGTATTGATGATCTAGTTTACTATATATTATATATTCGATATTTACATAAACAAAAGCTTTAAGTTGCTTTAAAGGCTGAATTTTGTTAATCTCAACAAAAATATATTTAAAAATTATATAATCACTACATATTTAAAGGATAATAATACTATCATAAAAAAAGAAGAATATCTTATTAATGAGTCAACGTTATGGATTGATTTATTTAATGTTACCGATCAAGAAAGAGAAATAATAAAGAATTCGTTAAATATAGAAATACCGACTTTAAAAGATATATCGCAAATTGAAATTTCTGAAAGGCTATATACTGAAAATGATGCGCTATATCTAACTATTACTGAACTAGTTAATCAAGAGCAAAAATTTCCTGAAACTCATTCTATAGTATTTATTTTTGCATAATAATTGTCTAATAACTGTCCGTTATGTGGAATTAATCTCTTTCAATGATTGTATAACTAAATTTGCTAAGCAGCTAAATTATAAATATAATGCAGAGCATGTTTTATTTATGCTGCTTCGTAATATGGTAACGAAATTGTCGAATGTAGTACAATCGGTAAGCGTCGATATTGACGATTACGGGCGCTTAATACTTGATAATAATTTAAATGATTTACGGATAGACCATAAAAGAATATTAAAGAAAATAGGACAGAAAGGTGATTTACTTTCAAAAAGTAGAGAGTGTTTATTCTCCACTTACTATGGCTATTCAATATATTTTGAAAGCCCCGCAAATAAGCAAAATAAAGCATCTAAAGATTTATTAGATACCTTACTTAGAGACGTAGATTCGATTATTAATTTTTCACAATTTATAGCTAGTGAAATAGCAAGAACTTTGGATGCAGCTTTAGGCATGATTGCGATCGAGCAGAATAACATGTTTAAATTATTTTCGTTAGTTACTATATTTTTCTTACCGCCTACCTTGATAGCTAGTATTTACGGTATGAATTTTACTGCAATGCCTGAACTTGAATCGCCTTACAGCTATCCTATAGCTTTACTCTTAATGGTAATATCCGTAATCATTACTTATAAATATTTTAAAAAGAAGAAGTGGTTTTAGGCTTTATTAAATAATAAATATAAAAATAAAATATTAATTCAATTAATACTTTACATTCTATTTATAATTTGCTATAAAAGTTTTTTAACTTTTATAGCAAAATTATGAATAAATTAATACTTTTTATTATTGCGTTAATATTAACTTCCTGTGGTAGTACATCTCATATAAAGAATTCTAAAAATAATAGTTTAGCTAACTTTAGTAATTATGATACGGTTATAGTTAATGATTTTGTTGATGGCGTAAGTAAAACAGGTAATGATCCAAATGTTATAGCTGAAGGCAAAAAATTTGCAGATATGATAGCAAGTTCTATTAAATCAAAAAATAGCTTTAAATCAGTAGAGAGAAATATTGTAGATCCTGAACAAAAAGCAATATTAATTGATGGTAAAATTACAAAATATGATGAAGGTAATGGAGTCATGCGTGTACTGATAGGGTTCGGAGCAGGTAGATCTCACTTTGATGCTAAAGTAAACATAAGAGATAATCAAACTAAAGAAAATCTAGGGTTTGTGGACGTGAATAAATGTAGCTGGTTACTTGGTGGAGCAATTGCCGGAAGTCAAGATATTAAATCTCATATGAATTCTGCCGGTTCTTCAATAGCTAAAGAATGTAATATGGCTAAAAAAAGAAGATAATAATGAAATTAGATAGCTAATTATAAATAATTAGCTATCTATTATCATGCACTAGAAACGCCAGTTTAGGATAAGAGATAAGTAAGGAAGGAAATAAGAATAAGTTATTTACAAGAGTAGAGTGTTGGGTTACAAAAGTTTTTGATAAAAAAAACGAGAACCCAACAATGAAAAGATGTATCATAAGTTTATTCTATATACTAGATAATTTTTGCAAAATATACGAAGAATGGGAGAAGCAAAAATTAGTACCAACAGATAGAAAGCGTCAGAGGTTAGGAGAATTAAGTCTTTCAGAGCTTTTAACTATAGTATTATATTTTTATTTATCACCGTGCAAAGACTTTAAGAATTACTATTTATATCACCTATCATATAAATACAGAGGATATTTTAAATTACCAAGTTATAGCCGAATAATACAATTATGGCCGAGATTAATTCTACCGTTTGCTATAATGCTGCAACTATTTAGAGGAGAAGAAACAGGAATTTATTTTATTGATTCAACTAAATTATCAATATGTCATACAAAGCGTATAAGCAATAATAAAGTATTCGGTAATATTGCTAAAATCGGGATGAGTAGTTATGGATGGTTTATGGGATTTAAGTTGCATATAGTAATTAATAATAAGGGAGCAATTATGGCAATCAAAATTACCAAAGCAAATAATAGTGATTTATCAGCGGCAGAGGCTATAACAGCTGGATTACAAGGTAAAATCTTTGGTGACAAAGGCTACATATCTAAGGATTTATTCAGTAAATTATATAATAGAGGTTTACGGTTATTTACAGGGATAAGGAAAGATATGAAGAATCATTTGATTGAAATGGAAGACAAAATGCAACTTAGAAAAAGGTCATTGGTTGAATCTGTATTTAATGTTCTGAAAAAGAGTATGGACCTTGAGCATTCAAGGCATAGATCACCTACGAATTTTTTAGTTCATATGTAGTAGTTGACATTTGATCTTACATTTAATAAAAATAATGTATTAAAAAATACAGATAAAAAAATGGAAGGTCATAATGAACTTAAATCAAAAAATAATAAAGCCAAAATTGGGGTTACTTGAATTAGCTAAGAGCCTTGGTAGTATATCATCAGCATGTAAAGCGATGGGATATAGTAGAGATAGTTATTACAGATTTAAAGAACTGTATGAAACTGGTGGCGAAGAAGCATTGTATGAAATTAGTCGCAGAAAGCCAATAATAGCGAATAGAGTTGATCCAGCGATAGAGAAGGCAGTAATGGATATGGCAATAGAATATCCAGCATACGGTCAGCTTAGAGTATCAAATGAGCTTAAAAAGACTGGTGTACTTGTATCACCTGGAGGAGTGAGATCAATTTGGTTACGTAATGATTTAAACAATATCAGTAAAAGGCTTAAAGCATTAGAAGCAAAAATGGCTCAGGATGGTATTGTTCTTACTGAGGCTCAGTTACAAGTACTAGAGAAGCGTCGTAATGAAAAAGAAGCACATGGAGAAATTGAGACGCAGCATCCAGGTTATCTAGGATGTCAGGATACATACTATGTAGGTAATTTTAAAGGTATCGGTAAGGTTTATTCTCAGGTATTTATTGATAGCTATACTAGGGTAGCAGATGCTAAACTATATACTGATAAAACAGCTCTTACTGCTGCTGATATGCTGAATGACCGCGTGTTACCATGGTACGAGACCCAAGGAATACCAATACTTCGTATTCTTACAGACCGTGGGTCAGAATATAAGGGGAATATAGAGCATCATGCTTTTGAGTTATTTCTTAGCATAGAAGGTATAGAACATACTACAACTAAGGCATATTCTCCACAAACAAACGGTATGTGTGAGCGTTTTAATAAAACCATGAAACAAGAATTCTTTGATACAGCTATGCGGAAAAAGATTTATACAGATCTTGATGATCTACAATTAGATCTTGATATTTGGTTAGAGCATTTCAATAATGAAAGACCTCATTCCGGTAAATATTGTTATGGAAAAACTCCTATGCAAACTTTTAATGATAGTAAGAAATTAGCTGTTGAAAAGAATAATGAAATCTTGTATCTTGATTATATATCTGACAGTCAAAACTTAACTGACAATCAGGTACAAAATTTATAGTGTCTGTAAGATTAAATCTTGACTTCTACAGTTCATATTCTTGCTTGTGTTAATGCTTTTAATATCAAAAAATCTAATATTCTTTATTCTTCTTTTGATATTAACAAACTTCACTTATCCTAAATTCGCGTTAGTAAGTTACATTTTATTTACACCAATTGAGATAAGAAAGTTTTTGCAGGTACGATTACAGGATAATTATAATTAAAGCAATCAATTTCCTTATATTCCATGTCAAATACTACTTGGAATGCAAAAGGGCAATTTAAATGCTCTTGAAAATAACCTAAATTCTGGCTTAATTCTTGATTTAAGGAAGTTTTAGCCTCAACTAACATCCACGGTTTTTTATCCTTTGTTACTAAAAATCTACTTCTTTTTTCTGCTTGTCCCTAACAAAGTATAATTCATAATCACCAAATCCTAAATCGCTTTGAAAATGACAAAATTTTAATAGATGATTTGCAACAAAATTTTCATATTTTGTTCCTTTATCCTCTATAAGTGACCAATCCCATAAATATATTTTAGGTTCTTTTATCAAGCTTCGAGGAATATTATTTGACCATGGATAAATACGATAACTATAAAAAAACGATTCGAACGATTCAAGCCATCTTGCAATAGTTGGAATTGATACTTTAATTTTATTTGCAAGAGAATTGTAAGAGGTTAACCCTCCTATAGAAGAAGTTAAAAAACTTCCTAAGGTTTGCATTTGAGATAACTCTTGGATTTGGGTTAGCTCTCTAATATCTTCCTTAAAAAGTTGAGTGTTTTTAGTTTTTTTCCACCTGTTCCAAAAAGTTAAAGATCCTTTAAGATAAGGATCAGGAAAACCGCCAAACTTAAATAAAGATTCAAATTGCTCTGCAGATATTTTCTTTGGTAAGCGTGTCTCTTTAGTTAAGTCATTAAAATTTTCTATTACTTCAGCAACTGATAAAGGATGCATACGATACGGAAAGTACCTACCCATCATACTATCACCCCCTTTTTTATATACTCCCAGCTTTGAGCTTCCAGTAACTATGATGTGAACTTGTTCACCATAAATATCGAAGAAGCCTTTTAAAAAAGTTTGCCATTTTGAGAATTTATGTAACTCATCAAAGGTGATAATGGGATTATTCTGATCCGGAATATGTAAGCCGATAAATTCTGCTACTGCTTCTGTTCCTTTTAGAATTAGCACATGAGCCTTTTCGTCATCCCAATTCAAATAGTAATTTTTATTTATTATTTTCTTGGCTAAGGTAGTTTTACCGACTTGACGTGCTCCTTCTATAAAAACCATTTGCTTATTTTCTTGTAAATGATTTTTTATTACCGATTCATAAATTCTTTTCATATATTTATTATGACCATTATAACGAGTATATTAATTTGGTTATGACTATTATAATATGCTCGTTATAATAGTCAAAGTAAATGCTTATATATTTGTTAAGTTAGTATGCCCGTTCACTTGAGCGTTCATAACCAGACCAAAGCCCATCAGCATTGATGCCATCATCGTACCGCCGTAAGAAATAAACGGTAGAGGTACTCCTACTACCGGCAATAATCCCATAACCATTCCCATATTAATAAATACGTGACTAAATAGTGTTGCAGTTATCCCTATAACCATTAACTTACTAAAAATACTCCGGCAATTAACTGCAATTAATAAGGATATAGTTATAAGAGCAAAATATAATATAAGTAAAAACATGCCGCCTATAAAACCGAATTCTTCAGCAAAGGTGGCAAAGATAAAGTCTGTTTGATGTTCGGGTAGAAAATCTAAATGGCTCTGACTGCCTTGATTCAAACCACGACCGAAAAAACCGCCTGAGCCTATAGCAATTTTAGACTGAATGATGTTATAGCTAGCACCTAAAGGGTCTTGCCTGGGATCTAAAAATACCATCACACGTTTTTTCTGATAATCGTATAACATATTCCAAGCGATAGGTAAGCTAACAAGAGCTGTTAAAGCGAGTATTATAAAATATTTTATCCTAAAACCTATTGCAAAAAATATAATACTAGAAACAATCAAAGTAATCATTCCCGTACCAAGATCAGGCTCTCTAATTATTAAAAAAGCCGGAATTAATACTCCTATAATAGGCACGATAATTTTATGAAATTTAGTAAGATCATCTACTGTTAGCGAGTGAAAATATCGGGCTAACATCAATACTATAGCAATTTTTATCGGCTCGGAAGGCTGCAACTTCACTATTCCTATATCTATCCATCTTTTGCCTCCCATTGCTGTTGAGCCGAAAAGCTCTACGGCTACTAATAAAGCCAGCACAAAGAAATAAAAAATATAAGAGAGCCTATAAATTACCCGCAAATCAATTAGAGCAATAATTATAGCTACAGGCAGGAAAATACAGAAATTTATAATTTGCTTATAAGCCCAAGGCTGCAAGTTACTACTAGCTGCTGAGTAAAGGACAATAAATCCAATTGAGCAAAGTAAACTAATTAGTAAAATTAATGTAAGTGGCAGTCTTTTTATTTGTTCAAAATAATTTTTATTCATATTTCATCTATATCTTGGAATATTTCATTATCACCTAATAACGTTTGATTTTCAAAGATAATGTTATTCTCATTTTTAAGATGAGATAAAGTATAAGATAATATAGTAATATTTTTAATATATTGTAATAACTCTATAAAATTTGGATATTTAAAGCATAGAGATTCTATAATTGTATTTTTTAAATTACAATTCGTAATATTTAAATTATCTAAAATAGAAGAAAAAGATTTATTTAAAATAAAAGGATTAGCATGTTTATCTAATAATTCTTCTATAAGAAAAAAATTGTGTTTACTCATCGCATAATGCAGTGCAGTATTACCTTTATTGTCTTGGATATCAAGATTAATATTATACTTAAACAAAATTTCTAAAATAGCATAATTGTCGCTTTTATAAAAAGAACCTTCGGTAGAGGTGAATTTAAGATTATGTATTGTTAAAGCAAGATAGTGTAGAACAGTACAGCCATTTTTGTCTTTAATGTTAATATCCGGCTTAATTATATTATCATTTTTGTTTTCTAATATAGATTGAACTATAAAGAAATTTATATTTATTACTGCCCAATGTAATGCTGTTTTCCCGGTTTTATCTTGTAAGTTTGAGTCAATTATATCTGTTTTATCTTTTAATATTTCCTTTACCGATCTTTGATAATTATATCTAGCAAATAATAGAAGACCCTTGCTGTTTGTACTGAACATATTTGATGTATTTACTAGTGGATTATGTTGTTTACTATTGTCATTACGTTGCAGTGTTGTTAGCTTTTATGTCATTCCCATTAAACCCTTACCTTAAACACTTTAAAAATAAATACTAGCTCTTCGGCTATCTCTTTAAGATAGTCAAAACGACCGGCAGAACCGGTGTGACCTGTATCCATGTTAATTTTTAACAATAGAGGGTTATTATTGGTTTTGAGAGTACGCAATTTCGCTACCCATTTTGCCGGCTCCCAGTATCCTCTACCCGCGGGTCTGAAATACCGCAAGTAACGAATAGAGCAGGGTAGTTTTGTGCTTTAACATTATCATAAGGCGAGTATGATTTAATATAGTCAAAATATTCTTTCTCCTTTGGATTACCCCATTCATTATACTCTATAAGAGTTAGTGGCAAACTCTCATCAAGCATGGTGTTTAGGACATCGACAAAAGGCACGTGTGCAATAGCTGCTTTGTATATTTCAGGTTTTTCGTTAAGAACGTAACCGATTAGCATACCGCCGGCACTGTCGCCCATTATTACTATATTATTGTTATTTGTATATTTTTCTTGAATCAAAGTTTTAGAGCAGACTATAAAATCTTCAAAAGTTCTTTTTTTATTTAGGAATTTTGCAGCTTCATACCAACTATGACCAAGATCGTCACCGCCTCTAATATGAGTAACTGCGTAAATAAAACCGCGATCAGCAAGACTAACTGCCATATTTCTAAAATTAACCGGCATTGCAATGCCATATGCTCCGTAACCCATTAAATATAAAGGATTTGTACCATCTTTTTTGAACAGAGATTTTTTATAAAAAAGTGTGATAGGAACTTTAACGCCTGCATTATCTGCAAATATTCGCTCTACCTTATATTCTTCAGGATTAAACCCAGAGGGTATTTCCTGCTCTTTTAATATCGTTAATTTATTGTTGGCGAAATCATAGCTATAAATAGTACTAGGTCTTGCAAGAGAAGAATAATTTAAGCGTATATCGTCTTCATCAAAATTAGTAGAATAGCCGTTTGCTTGAAAACTACTATCCGGAAAAGAAACAATTTTTTCTAAATCGTCCCTAAATCGCTTTATTTTAAGAAGGGGTAAGCCGTTATCACGATAATTTAAAATAAGATAATTTACTGTTACATCAAAATCTTTTAAATATTTATTTTGCTCTTCTTTTATATAATCATTATCCCAATCATCGTTTTGGAAGTTATCTACCGAAACTTTGACGATACGGAAATTTTTAGCTTTATAATTGGTTTTGATATAAAAATAATCACCATGATGAGCTATATCATAAAATATATGATTCTGGACGGGTCGTACCAATTTAGGCGTAAAGCTGTTATCCTCCATAGAAATTGCATAAATTTCATTTTCGTTATGATCACCTGAATTGATAAATAAATATTTGCGGCTTGCTGATTTTTCGCTACTGACAAAATGAAGAGAATTTTTTACCTCGAATATTAGCTGATCATTTGATGAATTTTCACCTAAGCGATGAAACATTACTTTGTCCCAACGTTGATTTTCATTAATAGTGATATAGAAAAAACCATTTAGTTTTTCATGCCAGATTATAGTAGGTGCGACATCCTTTATTGTGTCTGGTAAATATTTTTGCTCTTTTAAATTATATATTTTGATATCGTATTTTTCGCTACCGGTAAAGTTAACGCTATAAGCCATTAAATTTTGATCAGGCGACATAGAAACTTTACCAACCTCGGTAAAACCGTCGTTTAAAAGATTCACGTCTAATATTATTTCTTCCTTTGCATCTAACCCCATATATTTTCGGCAATATATCGGATAGTTTTTATCGCCTTCTACTCTATGATAATAATAATAATCTTCTTTCTTAGTATAAACTGAAGTATCGTCTAATTTAATTCGTCCTTTTAATTCTTCAAAAATCTTTTCTTTATCGCTTTGTAAATTGGCAAAAAAACTTTCAGTATATTTATTTTCAGCTTTTAGGTAATCCAAAATTTTAGTGTCTTGTACGTCTGTCCATTTAGGATCACGCAGCCAATGATAATCATCATTTATTTTCTGTCCGTGGATTTTAAAGCTGTAATCTTGTTTATCGGCAATAGGCGGTTTCATATATTTATTTAATATTATAAGAGTTAAAGATGTTTATGTCATTTTAGCATAGGCGGGAATGACATAAAGTACTAAAATTAAACTGATTAACATTAATATTACAATAAATATAGAAGTTTGCTGATTGTGCCAAGAGGATAATTTGTTTAAAGCATTATTCCATAGAGATTTTAAATTAAGATATTCATCTTCGTCTATCTCATTGTTTTTTGTTTCTTTATATTTGGTAATGCTGAAATAAGTAATTTTTTCTATATATTGATATAAATCAAGATTGATATTTTCTGTTAAAATTCGTGGCACTTTTCTAAGTATTAAAGCTAAAAATAGAGAAATTGTAACAATTAGTAAGTTACTATCCATATTAGAGCTAGCTACATACGACATAGGAATCGGGTAAAATAAGCATATACCTAAAGTTATGGTGCAGGAAGAGAAATAAAGTATGTCATTCCCGCGTAGGCGGGAATCCACAGATAATAATAGCTTTTTACTAGATTCCCACTTTTGCGATAATGACATCATTCCCGCCTCAAAAACTAATCCGAATAATACGATAGAGGTGGCTATTTTGAAGAAAATCATAATATATTTCTCGTTTAAAGCATTTGCCATTTCCAATTTAATATAAGAAGAGCTAATCGGTAGAATAGAGAGATATATTAATACAGTAATTATAAACCCGATTAATAAAAGAGGACTAACAGCTATTTTAAGATCTTGATAATTTTTAATTTGATACCGATCTTCTAAAATAGAAAAGTAAAAAACAAATAACCCATTATATAATATATGTATAAATATAAAGCTTGTAACAAGAAATATTATATTTGGGGATGGAATGGCTATAGCAGCAAGCACAAAGCCCAATTGCGAAATAGTAAGATAGCATACTATTCTTTTAAGGTTTTTCTCAATTAAGGCGAATATGAGTCCGTAAACGATCATAGATAAACCGAAAGATTTAAGTATTTCAAGACCACTAAATAATTTTAGGATGATAATTAAGTTGACTTTAGTAGTAAAGCTGATCAAATATATTATGCCGCTACCTGAAGCTGTAGGATAACAATTAACTACCCATCCGTTGAAGAAAATAGCAGAGACATTGATCAAGCAGCCTGTTAGTATTAACATTGCCGGTAGCTCAAAGTTACGTACTGCTTCCGTTAAAGAAATAAATATTGAATCATTTGTAGCTGAAATTAGTAGACTAATACCTGTTAGAATTAAACTGCTACTAAATAAATGCGTTAGGAAATATTGACGTGCCGGCTTCATTTTTAATTGCCCCCAAAAAACAATTATAGAGGAAAAAATCGTCATAAATTCCAGCGAGATTATCATAGAGATAAAATCGCCTAAAAATAAGCAAATGAGAGATGAAAGGCAATATAAACTACCGATTAAACTTTCAAATTTTCTATTTAGAGAAATCGCATATAAATTTGTAATAGCGGTAATTAGTAAAAATGCTACGGCTAATAATTGGTTTTGCGTGCTAAAGTCGAATACTAGCTCAAAATTAGTAAGAAAAAATGATAGTTTAGTGTTTTGAAACATTTTAATTTTTAAGCGAAACTGTTAATACTTCTAGTCCGTGAATTCTTTTAAATTCTTTTGCATTTAAGGTAAGAATAGGGTAATTATGAGTTATTGCCGTTGCTGCTATTAGCAAATCATGAGTATCAATAGTTATATGTTCTTTATATAGATTATCTATAATTTTTGCATATACATATGCTTCTTCAATACTGAAAGGTAATACGGCAAATATGCTTTTTACATATTCTATAAAAGCTAGGCATTTTACACGTCTATTATCTTGTTAGCTCTATCAACCCCGGTTAATAATTCTGTTAATATAATAGGATTAATATAACTTGAACCAAAATTTAACAACTCATTATGATTTATTTTATCTTTTTCTAACGCTATAAGTACTGAGGTGTCGATTATTAATCCCATTTTTCAACCAATTTTTTAATATTTTGTCGTGTACTTTTTCTTATTTGATTAACATTTTTATATAATCATCAATATCATCCGCATCTAATATAGGGGCATGTTCTAAAAATTCTCTTAAAGTTCCTGTAGGTATATTATATTTATTTTTTAGATTATGTCCTTGTCGTGCTTCATATATAACCTTTTTAAATTGTTCAGCGTCCTCAACGTCTAATACAGGAGCGTGTTCAAAAACTCTTTCAATGTTTTTTTAGGTTTACCAACCGAATGAACAGGTGTAATTTGTGCCACGATATTATTACCTTTTTGAATATCAAAGCTTTCGCCCTTATAATAAACGCGGTTAATGATATCGGAGAATGAACGGACGGCTTCCGTCGCCTTAATGATTTGTGCCATATCTATACTCTAATAAGATTATTATACATTATATATTATACTATTTTATGTAATATATGTAAATATACATTTTACATACTGTGTCATCTCTTAGACAAGCCATGGGATCCAGTTAGCTTGAATGTCATATCGCGGCTTACTAGCTAGATCTTAAGACACAGACTATCACACAAAACCTAGTTCACAAGTTATGGGGTGACACTTAAAGACTTATAACGCGAATTTAGGATAAGTGAAGTTTGTTAATATCAAAAGAAGAATAAAGAATATTAGATTTTTTGATATTAAAAGCATTAACACAAGCAAGAATATGAACTAAAAAATTCGTAGGTGATCTATGCCTTGAATGCTCAAGGTCCATACTCTTTTTTAGAACATTAAATACAGATTCAACCAATGACCTTTTTCTAAGTTGCATTTTGTCTTCCATTTCAATCAAATGATTCTTCATATCTTTCCTTATCCCTGTAAATAACCGTAAACCTCTATTATATAATTTACTGAATAAATCCTTAGATATGTAGCCTTTGTCACCAAAGATTTTACCTTGTAATCCAGCTGTTATAGCCTCTGCCGCTGATAAATCACTATTATTTGCTTTGGTAATTTTGATTGCCATAATTGCTCCCTTATTATTAATTACTATATGCAACTTAAATCCCATAAACCATCCATAACTACTCATCCCGATTTTAGCAATATTACCGAATACTTTATTATTGCTTGTACGCTTTGTATGACATATTGATAATTTAGTTGAATCAATAAAATAAATTCCTGTTTCTTCTCCTCTAAATAGTTGCAGCATTATAGCAAACGGTAGAATTAATCTCGGCCATAATTGTATTATTCGGCTATAACTTGGTAATTTAAAATATCCTCTGTATTTATATGATAGGTGATATAAATAGTAATTCTTAAAGTCTTTGCACGGTGATAAATAAAAATATAATACTATAGTTAAAAGCTCTGAAAGACTTAATTCTCCTAACCTCTGACGCTTTCTATCTGTTGGTACTAATTTTTGCTTCTCCCATTCTTCGTATATTTTGCAAAAATTATCTAGTATATAGAATAAACTTATGATACATCTTTTCATTGTTGGGTTCTCGTTTTTTTTATCAAAAACTTTTGTAACCCAACACTCTACTCTTGTAAATAACTTATTCTTATTTCCTTCCTTACTTATCTCTTATCCTAAATTGGCGTTTATAGATCAAAGCTTTGATTGATATTTTTTCTAGCGATGCTTATGTCTTTCAATCGTTCATAGACTTTTTCAAATACTTGTTTAGGTAGAATGCTAGAAGTGTTGATTTGTAAAAATCTTTCATCTTTTAACTTGATAGAAAAAGAAGGTTCTTGAAATTCAGGTCCATCGATCTCTTTAGCAATTTTTATATAATAACCAATAATATGGCTGTTGTAATAATCACTTTTACTAATCATTTTTTTAGCTATTCTATTAATATGCATATCGGTTTTAGCGGTATAAGTAACAGCAAGTGCAATACCTAACATAAGACGTTGACGATGGCTAAAAGGAATATCTGAAGATAAAATGAACTCTGAAACAAAATTTGCTCGAAGAGTTTTATCGATATTTTTATTGTACTGGGCAAGCATTATAGCAAGTTCAATAGTAATAAGAGTTATGTTATCAGGATTAATTAAAAGATATTCTACTGCTTCTATATATTTTTCAACTTTGCATATATTTTGATCAAATTTTACTAATCTTTTTACTCTTTCATAGATAATATCTTTTTCTTTTTCATGATTAGGTAATGAATCGAAATGTACTCCTTCTTTTAAACCGTAATTTGAAATAATAATTTTTTCCGGAAAAAATACTTTAATCATCGCTTTTACTACTAAAACTGCATTATAGTTAATAGCTTTTTGTTCATAATAACTAAGCTTTAGTTTATCAATTTGCGATAATTTCTCTAAATATAGCTCAAACTCTACTCGACTTATTTCAAAATTGTGTAAATTTTTAAGAGGATAATTAATCGATTCCATATATATACGGCTCATTAATCTTAATGCACCGCCTATTAAATACATATTAGGGTAATGTTCGTGACCAAACTCTTTTTCAATTAATTCAGTGATAAGTCCAAGATTATCAAAATTATTACTAGTAATAATTTTAGTACCAAGCGGTAATGATTTTAACTTGCCAACTTTTTTATTACCGATTTCTGCTAGCTCAAGACTTCCGCCGCCAAGATCGGCAACAATGCCGGAAGCATCGCTAATACCTGATATTAATCCGGCAGCAGTTAAATAAGCTTCGCGCTCTCCTGAAATAACCTCGACTTCAATATTAAATTTCTTTTTGATTATTTCTTTAAATTCTTCTGCTTTTGGATGTCCCCTTAATATAGCGGTTGCAACGCATCTGATATTAGTAACGGAAAGCTTATTGAAGATATGGATAAGATATTGTAGAGATAAATATGTTTGATGTTTTACGTCTAAATTATCTAAATTAAGAAGATTAGTTAGATAATTTCTAAATTTGTAATTAAAAATTTCGGGAGCCCCAAGCTCATCAGTTTCATAAACTACGGCTCTTAAAGCATTTGATCCAATATCAATAATAGCTGAACACATTTTTGTATATTATTCATTATTTTCCTGAGCAACTGTATCATTATCCGTCTCATTTAAGGGGTCATCAACTTCATTATTATTTGCCCGAGGATCAAAAGGTACTTGAGTAGGTACAAAAGTCGGAGGTAATAATCTACTAGTAAAAAACTTATCCTCATAATATTTAATCTTACGGGATTTAATAGGAGGAAAAGACTCTATTAAAACAATTTGCTCGTCTCTCGGTAACTGTATTACTTCTTGAGGTAAAAGTAAAGCCCTTTGAACTTGTGAAACGTTTTGAGTTCTAGTAGAGATATTAAGATCAAAAAATATAGGCTTACTAAATGACCTTTGTTCTACAGTTTTATTACCTACTAATTGCGATATTAAATTTGCAGTTTCATAGTTATTTGCAGCAAAGGTAATACGATATGTGGAGTTAGATAGAAAAGAATTCATACCCGCATCTTCATATGTTCCTTTTAGTTGTTGGGTATCTTGAATAATTAAAAATAAACGTACTCTATACCCCCTGAAATAAGCTATACCTGCTTTAAACGTATCCATTTTGCCGAGCGTTGGAAACTCATCTAGTAAGAACATTACGCCATAAGGTTCTTCTTTTATATCAGGCATTTTTCGGCTTAAAAATTCTGTAGCTTGCTGATAAAATACCTGCATCAATTTTTGCAAACGTTGTATATTATCAGGTGTAAGACCTACATATACGGTTGTTTTTACTTTCTTAAACTCTTGTATATTAAAATCAGAAGTAGCGGTAGCGGAGTCAATTAAAGGGTTTGCCCACAGCTCAAGTGAAGAGTTCATAGTAGATATAACGCCTGAGCGTTCTTTATCAGCTTTTTGTAAGAAGGCTGCAATATTCATATATGCTACGGGATGAATTATACCGCCTAAAGTATCAAGCACGACTGCTAAGTTGTATACTACGTCGTCGCTTCTCATGGTACGCACTACTTCACCGAAGGATTTAGTTTTAGCAGGATCTGCTATTAAATATAAAGTAACGCCTAAGAATAAGCTTCGTGCTTCATTATTCCAAAAGTCCTTTTCAGGCATAATAAGGTTTGAAATTTTTTGTACGTCATCAACCATTTGTCCAGGTTTAGTACTAACCCAGTCAATTGGATTATAACAGTGAGTAATGCCATCAGGATTAGAAGGTTCCCATACAAAAACTTTTTGACCTTGTTTTTCACGCCAACCGCTTGTTAATCCGTGATTTTCAAGTTTTATATCATGTACAACTACAGAATCAGACCAAAATAATAGGTTAGGTATAACAAAACCTACACCTTTACCGGAACCGGTAGGGGCAAATAATAAAGCATGCTGGAATCCGTCAGCAACGAAATACCCACCATTATCAACACCGATTAACATCCCTTTTTTAGCCCTAAGGCCTGCAGCTTCAATGTCGGCTGGACTTGCCCATCTAGCATCTCCATAAACTTTTTCCTGTTGTTCAAAAAATTGTAGGGATTTAATACGTTTAAAATTTTTAATATAGAATATTATAGTTACAAATGTGGGACCTATAAGAGAAACAAGTAGCTTTAATTTTAGATAATTGTAGTCTGAGACTTTTAACTGTCCCCAAACGCTAAAAAGCCAATATCCCCATTTATAAGCAATATTTATTGCGTTGGTATCAACGCCGAGAGCACTAACTTCATTAGTGAAAATTGCAACAAATGCACCGCTTATCCATAAGACGCAAAAAATAACGGCAGGATGAATTATCGCATGACCAAATATATTCCTCGTAACTTTAAGTATTCTATGCCATTCCATCAATATTAATCCTTATAACTTTTGTAATGTCTCATTTTTCTGTTATTGCGTGGCTTAGTTTTACCCCTATCCATCCCGCGAGCTTGTAGCGGGATCCAGTTAAAATTACTAATAATATTAGTATTTTTATTTATTTTCTGGATACCGTGGACAAGCCACGGGATGACACCATAGTCTATACCATACCTTCGGCGTTTTTATTCTTCTTGTAATATACTTCCGATACGTATCTTTTACCCTTACTACCGCGTTTTAATTGTACTACAATATCTACCACTGCTAAAATATATTTTTTTACTTCTTCAGGCGGCATACCAAGATCAGCTTGCATAACCATGAGTTTTAATTGCTCAATTGCCATAGCAGGACTATCTGCGTGAAGTGTTGATATAGAACCAGGGTGACCGGTATTAATAGCACGTAGGAAACTAAAAGCTTCGGCACCGCGTAGCTCACCTACTATAATTCTATCA
Organism: Rickettsia endosymbiont of Argas persicus; assembly: GCA_050920645.1. Classification (GTDB taxonomy): domain Bacteria; phylum Pseudomonadota; class Alphaproteobacteria; order Rickettsiales; family Rickettsiaceae; genus Rickettsia. The sequence goes on from CP133316.1 coordinate 1,887,791, forward strand.
GGCCTTAGACGTAAACACGCTTCGATTAAATTTTGCGTTGTAACGTTTGCACGCCCTTGTCCGCCTTTAGAAGCAAGCAAATGTACTTTATTAGGATGATTAGATAATACAACCTCACGGGCATCTTCGACTGTAATTAGTCGCTCCATTTTAGGTATTTCGGTAAGGGCTGCATTAGTAAAAGTAGTTTTACCGGTTGAAGTACCACCGCTAATTATAATATTTTTCTTTGAGATAACAGCATGTCTAATAAACTCTTCTATCTTTTTTTCAGACAAGTATTTATTTAAAATTATTGCATCTTCATCTACTAAATTTTCTGTTGCCGTTTCATCAAAAGCACCCATTTTAGCGTATTCGGCCAAAGTTAAATTCATACCGTTCGGTTTTCTGATAGAAAAAATAATTTGTCCTATTTCGCAAGCAGGAGGAAATACTACTTGAATACGATAACCATTGGGTAGTGTAGCAGAAAGTAAAGGCTTTTCTTCAGAAATCATTTGTTCAGTAGATTGCGCGACTAAACGTCCTAGTGAAAGTAAATGCTCGGCATCAAGCTCTGGTATTTGTTTAGAATATATGTCGCCTTTTTTCTCAACCCATACTTCCCCGGGCTTATTAACCATTATCTCGTTAATCCCTTCTTCAGCAAATAATTCTTTAAACGGTAATAAAAAAGTCTCTAAGGCTGCAAACTCTTCATTCATTTTAGTACCTTCAATTTTAATAAAACAGCTTTAGGGAATTTATAATCCTTATTAACATATATTTTAACTGGAGTACCTTGATTAATTGTGGTAGTAGGTTTAAATTGCTGCTGCGTTATCATATTCTGCACCGTATTACTAACATCTGTGAAAGCTTGTGTAGAAGCTTGTTGTGCTTGAGTTGGACTTGATGCTATAGATGTAGTAGTAAGCAAGCTGGAAGCAGCAGTATTAACAGCTTGCACTAACGTAGCTAATCTTTGATCCGCAGTATTCGCCGAAGAAGGATTTTGAGCCGTTGTACATGCTTGTGTCATTGTAGTATAAGCACTAGAGGTTTTATCGGTAATAGCAGCTAAAATATTAGTACAAATCGTAACTATTCTAGTGTCTGCATTCATACCCGTATTTGCTGCAATAGTTTGAGCAGTATTTAGTAACTGAGTAGCAATAGCACTATTTGTAGCTGCCGCTTGTGAGTTTATAGGAGGCGGTACTAATTTATCGAGAGCTTTAGCAAGACCTATATTAAAGGCGGATTGCAGAACTGAATTTGCAAATTGCTCTTTATATTTGTTATCTACTCTTCCTTGCACGCCGGGTCTTCCCAAATAATCAACCGCAGGTGAATCAAATGCTATAGTATAACCATTAGTTAAATCTATTCTATCCCATATTATTGAAACTCTGCTGTAAGTTGCGGTATCGGTTGAAGTCGCATATTTACCGAATATTTTCGATCCTTTCGGTATTAATATAACTTTATCCTTTTCAGAATATACATCTCTGCTAACCATCGCTCTTATCTCACCGCCAAGGTCACTATTAATTGCTGTTTCAAGCACTGCATCAATTAATTTACCGCGTCCAAGTACTAAAGACATGTCGCCGCGATCTTTAAATGTAGCATCTGCTTCTATTTGTTCAGGAGTTTTAGTAGGCTCTACGCCGCCGACTAATACAATAGATGATCTTCTTTTTGCTTGTTTACGTTTTTTCTCTTCATCGCTTTCAACTAACGGTCCGTTTGCCGAAGGTAATGAAATAGACGGAGGCAAAGGTGCTTTTGACTTATCTTCTTCTATAGGTGTAGTCGGAGGTAAAACCGGCGGTACTTCCACTGCAGGAGGCGGTGGTGGAGGCGGTGGAGCGGTTGGAGTCTCAAGCTTTGGAGGATCAGGTAATTTTGGGATTTCAGGTATATTATCCGTATTTACTTCAGGAGGTTTTGTTACATTACTAGGTAAAGGTGTACCTTGAACTTCTTCTTTTTTATTAGTAAAAAAAAGAGAATAGAAAATATATATAAAAATACCGCAAATTACGACTACTATAGCGATACTTTTATTAAAATTCACTGAAACTTTCGATAGTTCTTTTTGAACTTCCTGTGAATCCGTCTCTGATAAAGAATTATTATTGTTCTGCTCTTCGGCCATAATTGAATATATATTAGTTATTTATTGTCATCCCGTGGCTTGACCACGGGATCTTTTATCACGAGCTGTGTCCTGAGATCCCGCGGTCAAGCCGCGGGATGACACATACTAGTATCTCGCCATGTAATTACTACTAGTTCTATTTTTTGAATAGTCAAATTTAATCACATATACTAAATCTCTTTCTCCTCCTTCCATAAGCTCAACAGAAGCGATATCAAACTCATACGTTCTTTTATTAGTTATGATAGTCATATTTGTGCGTATGTCTTTTTCAAGAGGTTTTATAAATAACCTATTAGCAAGCGGAGTTATTTTCCATGCATAGGCATCTCCAAGAATTATGTTTTGAACCTCTTCATTTTTAGAAAATTCTATATGTGATTGAAAACCAAAATGTAAAACTAATAAATAAACTTCATTAGGATTATATATATAAGTTTTTATCCTATTATCCTTAGTTATAGATATATCATCTAAATAGTTACCGTCACATGACATATCCTTTATTAAAGGACAATCAGCTTTAGTTACTAAACTATTTAGCAATATGAAAATTAAAAAGCAAAATCTAACTATTATCATCGTCTACCCTATATCCGTTAACTTGAAATCCTACAGGATTTATATCAAGTTCAGTATCTGTTAATTGCATAGTTACGTAAGCATAACTTATTACTGCTATTTTGTTATAAACCGTCCTATTTCCTGTTGTTTCAGTGATGGAAAATCTAACCATATATTTATCCGATGCGACTTTTGACCATGATTTGATAGTCAGGTAAGTCGTATTATCATCTCCATATTTTAAAGTAGGATCATTATTTTTATCTTTTATATAACCTAGATAATTATAATAAATACTGCTTGTTGAAAATAATCTTACAGTAGTACGTGATATATTTCCGAAATCGACCAGATTATATGTTTCTCTTGCAATTAAATATTTTTTTATAAAATATTTAGTTAATGACTCATCTGCGGTTAGTATCGACGGTGAAATAGGTTCTACAACCGATGCACGACCTGTATTATCGTCAAGCTGAATTACAAAAGGGTCAAATTGTTTTGCTTTAACTACAAATGCTATTACTAAAGTAGATACAACCATAAAAATTGCTAATATTATCAGTAATATTATTAGTAAATTGCGCTGAACGATCAATTTATCGGCACGTTCTTCATACCAATTTTGAGATATCTTTAGTGGGTTTGTAATATTCGCTTGATTTTGTTCATTCTTTGCATTTTCTTGCGGTTTGTCGCTTGATTTAAAAAAACTGAATATATTATTCATATTTAACATATTTTTATTGTTATATTATAACGATTACTAACGCAAATAAGTGCTATTGATATTTATACTATATCTATTCTTGAATTAACCGGTCTTCTTACGCAAGGATTTACGCTTAATTCTGCTTCATCATTAATTTCGGCTGCAACACAAGGGCTTCTAATTTCATAAGGGGTTGATTGAGTGCATGATAGTAATTGTGAAAGCATAACTAATAATAATGAAAACTTGAATAATTTTAACATTTTAAATATACAATATTGATTATATCATTAATTGTTTAAATTAGCTGAGTAAATAATTGTTCACAAGCATTTTTTACAAAAATTTATTTTTAATATAAAAAAATATTAAAAAGATTTATAAACAGTGCTATATAGCCATAATATATACTTAGATTAAACTTTAAAATTGATAACTTTGAAGTTCATTATCTTGTATGTTTATTTTTAGTGTATCTTAAATATATACTATAATAATTATTACTACCAAGAATAATTATTGTATAATCTAAATTTATAAATTATTTATTTTAGTTTTAAACTTGAGTAATAATTTGGTATTGTAGCAACAATATAAAGTTATTTTGTATATTAAGTAATTTTAAATTAACAAATGATAATTATATTAAAATAATTATGCTAAACTCAAAAAACAAAAAATAATTATCAATTTTAATAATTATGGATCCAGTACTTAGTGCCATACAAGAATATATTAAATCCGGCGAATATTTTATTGATGCAAGAAAATGGTACAGCTTTAAATATATTATGCCCGTAAGTCATAGGTCTCTTATATTCTTAATTTGTATCGTTTTTACTATATTACTTACAATAAATTGTATAAATATTAACGTATTATTGCCTTTAAATGAAAGGATAAGTTATTTAATAAAATCAAATACTGAAAAACACGCTACGATTATAAATACTAAACAATCCGCATTACGGGATCCTTATAACTCTGTTGCTAATATTATGCTTAAAAACTATGTAAAGCGTAGAGAAGAGTATAATTACGACTTATTAGAACAACAATTTATCTTTATAAAAAATAGTTCTACAAGTATTATCTATATGCAGTTTGTTAATTTTATGAATATTGATAATCCGTTATCACCGGTTATGCGATATCAAAAATCATTTAGACGCTCAATTAATATAAATTCAGTTCAAAATATTAATAATAATGAAGCAATAATTACTTTTGAATCATTAGCCAAAAATAGCATGGGTGAAGTTTTGGAAAATATGTTATGGGAAGCAAAAATAGGTTTTATAATGGATTCTATAGGTGTAAATTTGCCGCCTGATATTCCGTTTAACTTTACCGTTACTAGTTATAAGCTAAAATTATTAAAAGATAAAAGTAAGTAAATCAATATGAAGAAGTTAATAATATTTTTTACATTTATATTCTTTACGTCAAATATATTTGCTATTAGAGAATCAAGACCTTTAGGTCATGATCCACGTTTAAGAGTCATGGTTTATAATCCTGATGATGTTTTTAAATTTACGGGTTACTATAATTATCAAGCAAGTATAGAGCTTGCTAGAGATGAGGAAATAATAAGCATCTCAATGGGTGATACTACTTCATGGCAAATAGTACCGGCAGGTCATAGGATTTTTATTAAACCTATGGAGCCGGATGCCACGACCAATATGACGTTAATTACTAATAAGCGAACATATTTCTTTGAGCTATATGCTGCGGAGACGCTTGATATGTGTGATCCTGAAATGGTTTTTAACGTAAAATTCATTTATCCTGATGACGAAAATGATAATGCTGGTGGTCATATGCAAAGTTATTCTGCTTCATCTGCAAGTCCTGACCTTACTCATCCGGAAAAATACAACTTTAATTATTATATTAGCGGAAGTGAGGATATAGCTCCTATCAAAATCTTTGATGACGGTGAGTTTACTTATATACAATTTAGGGATAAAAATGCTGAAATTCCTGGTATTTTTGCTGTAGATGAGTCATTACGTGAATCTCTAGTTAATTATCGCTTGGCACAAGATAACCCTAATATGGTAATACTTGAACAAGTTTTCCCGAAGCTTGCTATACGTAAAGGTAAAAAGATTACTTGTATATTCAATGAATCATTTAGGGCTTATTGATGTCATACCGCGACTTGATCGCGGTATCCAAATAAACAAATTGTAATATTGATAATTCTATAGACCCCGTGGTCAAGCCACGGGGTGACCCAAACTGTACATATGTCCCATTTAATATATTTCTTTGCTTTAATATTACTAACTTCCGGTTTGTTTATAATGCTTACAAGCCATAACTATATTCATAAAATTATCGGACTCGGGATTTTTCAAAGTTCAGTATTAATCTTTTATTTAAGCCTTGGTAAAATTAAAACCGGAGGCGTACCTATTATACAAGAAGGCGTAAATACTTATACTAGTCCAGTGCCTCATGTATTAATGCTAACAGCTATAGTGGTAGGTTTCGCCACACTTAGTGTAGCGTTAAGTTTTATATATCAAATTTATAAATACTTTGGTACAATATCAGAACACGAGATTAGTTTTGATAAATAGATATCTTTCCTTTATGTTATTTGTGCCTACCTGTCATCCTGTGGATAGGTCGACTTTGTTGCATGGATCAGCTCCGCCCTTGTCATACCGCGACTTGATCGCGGTATCCAGTTAAAAATATCAATACTATTGACATTTTTAGTTGTTTTTTTGGATATCGTGGTCAAGCCACGGTATGACATCGAATGCGTTTTTCGATTTATGCAACAAAGACGGATAACCCACGGGATGACCTCGACTCAGTTTTGAATAAAGAATCATGATTTTAGCTAAGCATTTTCCTATTTTACAGATATTATTGCCATTTACAGGAGCGTTACTTGCAACAATATTTTTCCGCTTTATTTTATTAACTCGAATCATTACTTTCTGTTGTATTTTAACAAGCTTCATAATTAGTATTTACGGGTATTTTATTGTAAAAAATACTGAAATTTCTTATGTAATGGGTGGATGGTCTTCATCTATCGGGATTGAATATTATTTAACTTCCTTGAATCAAGCTATTATCATTTACCTTAATCTAGTTTTGATGTTCTTTCTGATTTTTTGCTATAACATTACTAATCAAGCCATTTTAAAATATATTAGTGGCAATAGAAAAGCCTTATTTTACGCTATATTGTTATTTGCCCACACCGGTTATTTGGGGATAGTTAGTACAAACGATTTCTTTAATTTATATGTATTTATAGAGATTTCAGCACTTAGTAGCTACGTTTTGATAGCTAGTGGCGGTAATCCGAAAGCTCTAGTCGGCGCTCTTGATTATTTAATAATAAGTAGCATCGGTGCAACTCTAATTCTCATCTCTATAGGATTTTTGCTTAGTAGCACAGGTAATTTAAATATGCTAGATGTAGCTGGATTTTTACAAAAATATTATAATTCACGTATAGTAACTTTAGCTATAGGGTTTTTCTTAATAGGAGTTATTTTGAAAATTGCTTTTTTTCCTATGCATTTTTGGATGATGAGAGCTTATAATAGCACGACTTCGGTAATTTTGGTATATCTTGCCGGTATTTCGACTATTGTTTGCACATATATAATATATAAATTTACCTATCTTATTATAAATTATGAAATGATTAAAGTAGCGATAAACCATTTTATAAGACCTATCGCTTTATTGACTCTTATTATAATGCCGTATCTTGCTTATAAGCTTGAAAGTTTTAAGAAAATTGTAATTTATTCGTGTTTTACTCAAATAGGTTATATATTTTTATTATACGTTACAAATGACGGTATAAATATTTTACCAAGTTTATTGCTTACAGATAGTATAAATAAAATAGCTCTTTTTCTAATAGCAGCTTACATAGAAGTGTATCAGAAAAAACCGAGTCAAGTGTTAGTAATAATAGCTATAATTTGTAGCAGCGGCTTACCGATTAGTCCTTTATTCTTTATAAAAGTAAATATTCTCGAATTATTTTTAAAACAAAATCTATTATTAGATTTTATAATTGTTTTACTAAGCTCGGTAGGATCTTTATTTTATCATTATAGAATGGTAAAATTTTTGTTTTGGAAAAGCTGAAATTGCATTTTACAATCAATTAAGCTTGATAACATACACATAATATGTTATAGTTAACTAGTTAACAAACTAGTTATAATTATATGCAAAATTCTATTACGGCATTTGATGCTAAAACTCATTTTTCTAAGTTATTAGACCGTGCTAGCAAAGGTGAAGAAATTTTAATTACCAAAAGAGGAAAAGTAGCAGCAAAAATTGTTCCAGTTAACTCCAATTATAATTTTGAGACCTCAAAAATAGCAGCTAATAGACTACGAAAGCTTGCTAAAGAAATAGATTTACAACCTTCTGATTTTGAGGAGTGGTTAAATTATAGAAATGAAGGTAAAAGATAAAAATGTCTTTTTTTGTTTTAGATTGTTCTATAACTCTTTCATGGTTTATGCCAAATGAAATGGCAAATTTAGAAATATTAAATAAAACTGTAGCAGGAGAAGCAATTGTCCCTAGTATTTGGGGACTTGAATTAGGTAATGTTTTATTGTGTGCAGAACGTGCAAAACGTATTACAACAAATCAGCGTCATCAAGCAATTTATACTTTGAAAGATATTTATATTAAAGTTGATCAAACAACTTTAGAGCATACTTGGTTTGAAACAATGGATATAGCAACACAATACGGTCTAACCCTTTATGATGCTAGCTATTTGGAGTTAGCACTACGTTATGGAATACCAATAGCAACATTTGATAAATCCTTAAAACAAGCAAGCAGGAAAGCAGGTATTGTTACAATTTAAGGTGGAACTAATTATTTTAGCATGCTAGCACAATTTACTACTCCAAATCTCTTAATATTATCGACTTTATTAGTCGGTATGCTGAATTTAACTAGTCCGTTTGCTACTAAAGAAGATAGCTTTATACGTAATTTTTTACTTGTTACTATCGGTATTTTTTTCTTCGGTAATGTTTTAATTATTGATTGGGTATTTTTAAAAGGCGTAAAGGCAGGATTTAAGTTTCATATATTTAGTAATTATTTTATAGGTTTTCATCTTGAGCCTTTAGGGCTTATCTTCCTAAGTTTAATCAGTTTTTTATGGATTTGTTCTCTGCTTTATACTCCAAAATATCTTACAATTAATAATATAGAAAATTCTTCAAGGTTTTTATTCTTCTTTAATCTAACTATTTTTATTGGTGTTTTAATTGCTTTGTCTAGTAATTTATTTACTTTGTTTATTTGCTATGAGCTCTTAACGATTTCTACGGCTTTTTTAATAGGACATACGAAGAATAATGTAGTACTTAGCGGGTTATATAGATATTTAAAGATTCTGATGATTACCGCAATTATACTATTTTTACCGGCTATTATAATTATCTACACGAAAATCGGTAATGGAGATTTTGTAAATAACGGGCAAATAGCAGAGCATTTTTCTAAAAATCAGTCTATTCTTTTGTTGCTGATGTTTATTTTCGGTATTGCAAAAACGGCAATTTTTCCTGCGCATTCATGGCTTCCTGCGGCAATGGTTGCACATTATCCCGTTAGTAGCTTACTACACGCGGTAATAGTAGTGAAAACAGGGCTATTTTGTATTTACAAAATTCTGTTATATACATTCGGATTATTATATTTACAAGAAATATTTGCAGAATTTAACTGGCTAATCTTTATCCCGATAGTTAGTATTTTTTATAGCTCATTTAAAGCTCTTGGAACAGATAATATTAAAAAAATACTAGCTTACTCCACTATGAACCAATTAAGTATAGCCTTGCTTAGTGCTTTTATGCTAACGCCTAAGTCGCTCGCTGCTGCAACGCTGCATTTAGTATCGCATTCTTTTACAAAGATTTGTTTATTTTATAGTATGGGAAGTATTTATAGCCTAAAGAAAACTAATCAAGTGCAGGATTTAATAGGCACTTCAAAAGAATTCCCGTTAATATCTTTTATGATAGTAATATCTTCACTATCGTTGATAGGTATTCCAATTTTAAGTGGTTTTATAAGTAAGTTTTCAATTTTAATTGCAGCAGCCGAGCAGAATCGGTTTATTGTAATGGCTGTTATAGTAATAAGCAGTATTTTCTCAAGCCTGTACCTTATCAAAACATTAGGATTTATTTATAAACCCGCTTCTGTCGAAACACCAAATATATCGAAGCAGCTTCCTTATTCTATGCAAATAAGTATCGTGATCTGCTGTGCTGCTGTAATACTCTTTTACTTTATCCAAATTCTTATTAAGAAATTTCTAGGATATATTTAAATTGATATTTTTCTTACTTTTCTTTTGCGGTAGCGAAAGGGGGGCATTTTTAGATATAATTTCTCTTTTCAAGCTTTGTCCCTAAACTTTAAATCCGATAACTTCTAATATTGCTTTAAATATCGTTTGCATAATGGTAGGATTACAACTAGTTAGAGGTCCTAAAATTAAGCGTTTATTATCTATGCTACGTATTTGGTCTATTAACAAATCCGAATCTTTTTCTAATTTATTATGAGCTTTAATACAGATTCGTAAAGGAAAAGCATCATCTATTAAATTAGTTGTCAGCGGGATGATTAAAGTAGATGGATGATTCGCATCCAGCAATACTTGATCTTGAATAATCAGCACAGGTCTCATTTTACCGGGCTCACTACCAACTCTAGGATTTAAATCGGCAAGCCAAATTTCTCCAAAATTAATTTTCAGGGTCATGTTCTACATTAGCAAATTCGGAATTTATTTTTATACTTTCTTTGCGGGTGCGCATACTAGCTATAAATAACTTCTCTCTTCGCTCTTGCTCATAGAGTCTTTTATTCATGTTTTCAATAGATTCTCTGATATATTGACTACGCGAAATATGAAGTTTTTTAGCCCTTTTAGCTACTTCCTCGGCTAAGTTATTGGGTAATCTTACGGTAAATGCGGACATATGTTTTAAGTATTATAATTATAAATACATTAATGTAATTATAATTGTAATACAAGTTATGTCAAGTTAACCTTCTTATTATTTCCTTAAACGTATAACTTTTAACACCTATTAGTTGTATAAGTAAATTATTATATACTCATGCAAGTAATAAATGTTTGTAGGGTGTATGTTAAAAAATTATTGGAAAAAGTTTTGGAGTAGTAATGTTACTAAATCACAGCATTTTGTTGAGCTAAATGATATTGCTTACGGCGGCATCGTCAAGTTAAGAGAGATGTAAATTTAAGTATTGAGCGATTGAAAGGAATGATTTATAGAATAGCAGTAACCATTTATCAATAAATCTTAACGCTATGCATATTACTCAAACCCCGAAGAGACATCGTTTTCCAGCAAGCATCATTAGCCATACAGTATGGTTATATCATCGCTTTAATAATAGTTACCGAGATGTTCAAGAACAGATGGCGTATCGAGGTATTATTTTAAGTCATGAGACTGTAAGATTTTGGTGCAATAAATTTGCGATTTATTTTCAAGCTGTCATCAGAAAGAGAGAGAGGAAAGCAACTGACAAATGGCATTTAGATGAGATGAACATCAAGATCAAAGGCGAAGTATTCATATTATGGAGAGCTGTTGACTCCAAGGGGCATGAATTAGAAATATTATTGCAGAAGCGTTGTAACAAGAAATCAGCTATTCGCTTTTTATCAAGATTATTGGGTAATTATCCAACTCCAAGAGTAATTGTTACTGATAAGCTCAGGAGTTACATTAAACCGATTAAGCTTATGTGTCCTAACACTGAACATCGTACTAGTAAGAGACTAAATAACTGTGTTGAAAATGCTCATCAGCCAACTCGACGAAAGGAAAAAATATTGATTAAATTTAAGCATCCTAATTCAGCACAATGTATATTATCACTGATGGGCAAAGTCAGAAATATATTTGCCGTCAATGTTGGACGATATACTAAAACCGCACCAGAGCAAAGAATTGCATTTGCATCCGCTAAATCTATTTGGGACGAAGCTACTCAAAGACTTCTTGCTGCCTGAAATATAAAAACATAGTACTTTTTGAAACCAATTTACTTAACTTGACGGTGCCTTATAGACTGTTTCAGCTTTTACTTCAGATAAGTTTAATACTGTCACAAACGATAGAAAAAGCAATATTTTATTATTAGCCATATAACCTCTTTAAATATTTTCTTTAAGCCAGTCAAAAGCTTTTTTGATCCAGCTGCTATTTTCGTCAAATTTGATATGAGTAGATTCTTTTCGTTTTTTTAAGGCATGAATTTTTAGTATGCCTATAACTGCCGAATATATAGCTGGGTTATAATCCTCATTAAAGCCGCTAATAGGCTCAGGTTTTGCTATTCTAGTTTGCTTTTCGAAAACTCTGCTTGAAAGCTCTTTTAAGCCTCTAAGCTGCGAGCCGCCTCCGGTAATGACAACTCTATATATTGATACTTGCCCTTTTGTAGCTTTATCATATTCAGATTTTACCATCGATAATATTTCTTCAGTTCTTGCTTTTATCACCTCTGCAAGCTTATAGATTGTTACCGCCCCTGCCGGACTATGATGAGTATCAACATAAAAATCCTCCATATTAATAATACTATCTTTATCGAATGATGATAAAACTGCATTACCATATAAAATCTTTAATTTTTCAGCTGTAACAAGATTAATGCCGAAAATTTTTGCAATATCAGAACTAATATGAAAACTACCTATATCTATATGCCCCGTGTATATTAGCTTGCCGGAAAAGAAAATACCAAAAGAAGTAGTTTTATCCCCTATATCTATAATAAGTGAGCCTAGATTTTTCTCATCGTTGGTAAGGCAGCTAATCGAAGAAGCATAAATAGCTAGAGTAATATTTGTAACTTCAATATGGCATCTAGCAAAACACTGCACGATATTTGAAAGCATATTCGAATCAGCTGCAATAATATGCAATTCGCAACCGAGTTCTCTACCATACATACCTATCGGGTTTTCGACTCTGTTATTATCAAGGACAAATTCAAGAGGAAAATAGTGAATGATTTCTTGGTTTTTAATTTTAAACTCTAATAATGCTTTTTGTAGAAGCTTTTTAACATCCTGCTCTGTTACGGTTGAATTGCTTACTTTGATAGTATAATTTACGTAATATGACTTAGTTGCAGCACCCGGTAAAGATAATATAACTTTCTTGATATTTTTATTACAATCTTTTTCTAATTCATAGATTGCTGAAATAATGCTGCTTTCAGCATTCTTTAAATCTGTTATAACTCCTGATTTTACACCTTTAGAATGATGTAAATTTTGGCTTGCTACTCTAATTTCGCCTTTTTTACTAACATAGGCAGCAATAGCTGCAATTTTACTACTGCCAAAATCAAGTGCTACTAAATTTGATATCTTCTCTTTCATTTTTTTAATTAAATTATTGTCATCCCGCGGCTTGACCGCGGGATCTTAGGACGCAATCTGTGATATGAGACCCCGCAGGTACAAGCCGCGGGGTGACATAAAATTCAATACTTCTCTATATAGTATTTATTCTTGTCTCTTAAATCTAAAACTTTATAGTTTTGATTAAATAGTTTATTCGCTTTATTTAAAGCGTCTATATATTTTAATGCTTCCTCAAAATTCTTTTCAGGTAATTTAACATTTATCCCGCTTTTAAGGTTTAGATCCCATCTTCTATCTCCGTATCTTACGGCAGCTAGAGTTTTATTCATCAATGCCGGATATTTTTGTAACTCCATTACTAGTTTACTAGCATAGATATTTGCCCCCTCGCCTACTACATGTAATAAATGAGGGAAAGGTTCTATATTTTTACTAATTTCATAGCCTTCCTCATCAATTAAAAAAAGCTGATTATTGATTTGCCAAATGGCAATAGGTTCTCTTTCAAATAGTTTTATATATATAGTATTCGGCAATCTTCTTGCAACACACGCTTCCTTAATCCATTTATTTCTTTTTAAATTATTTCTAATTTCTTCTAAATTAAGAGCAAAAATAGGACTACCTTTTTTGGCATTTAAAACCTTTAATATTGTAGGTTCATCGACATTTTGTTGCCCTTCAATTATAACATTTTCAAGTTTAAAGCCAAGTTGAGTTGTGGTTCGATATAAATTTGTTGTTAGATAAGTCTTTAGTGAAGCAAAATATTTTGTAAAAGCAAACAAACATATAAAAATAATTAAGACAATTTTAAGTCCTAATATAGCTTTTTTATATATTAGTCCTAATTTGCGGCGTAATGAAATATTACTAGTTTTTTTTGTCGGTGTTTTCTTATTTGAGCTTGTTTTTTTTCTCATGATTCGAAGCTTGCGGTCTTTAAAATTTCTTCAATTAAGTTAATAAAATTTATGCCATTATAAGCGGCTATTTCCGGAACTATAGATAAAGGAGTCATACCAGGGTGAGTATTTATTTCCAAAGCGTATAATTTATTCGTACTGTCCTCTAAAATAAATTCTACTCTAGCTGCCCCTTTGCAGTTCATTGTTTTATAAATCTTTTCCGACTCTTTAAGTAATTTGTTATATATATCGGTAGGTAAAGGAGCAGGACAAAGATGCTCGGCAAATCCTTCACTATATTTAGTTTCATAATCATAGAAACGATTTTTTAATAACTTAATTTCTAATGCTCCTAACGCTTTACCGTTTAACATTGCCACCTGCAATTCACGCCCTTTTATATATTTCTCTATTATTATCTGATCACCGTAAGGAAAATCATAATCGGCAAAGTTAAAATCATCTTCTTCAAATATTACTTCAACACCAATACTTGAACCTTGTGTAAGCGGTTTAATTACATATGGACGCTCCACGGGATCACTCCTAATATTATCACTTTTATTTATAACAGTACCTTCTGCCATATTGATATTATTCGTTAAAAACCAGCTTCTAGAATGTATCTTATCGAATGCAAGACTTGATGCTAAAACTCCGCTATGCGTATACGGAATTCGCATAATATTAAGAAGTCCAGGCAAACAACCGTCTTCGCCGTATGTACCGTGCAGACAGTTAAAAACAATATCAGGCTTTATTTCATGTAATCTAATTGCAATATCAGCTCCCATATCAATAAAAGTAACTTTATAACCTGCTTCTATTAAAGCTCTACCTACACCTTCAGCGGATAATAAAGATATTTCACGCTCGGCAGACATGCCTCCTGCTACTAACGCTATATGTTTCTTGCCATTATTGCTTAATATTTTGATTTCTGAGCTTTCAACCCAATGTGTTTGATATTTATACATATTTTTTACTTTTATTAGGATGGTTGCTGGCCTTTTATGTCATTCCTGCGTAAGCAGGAATCCAGAAAAAAAGTATCAATACAGTAGTTTTTAGAATTAAAAGCTCGATTTTATCTTGCTTTATGCTGGATTCTCGCCTACATGGGAATGACACAAGTAATAACCTAAGTATACTTACCAATTCTTTTTATCTCCCAATTCAATTTAACCCCACTATCTTCTAAAACTTTTTTTCGAACAAACTCACCTAAATCCTCCAAATCTTTGGCGGTAGCATTGCCGTTATTTATCATAAAGTTACAGTGAAGTTCTGAAACAGAAGCATCGCCTATTCTATAGCCTCTTAAACCTGCTTTGTCAATAAGCTGCCACGATTTAAATCCTTTAGGATTTGCAAAAGTACTGCCGCCGGTATGTTCTTGAATAGGTTGCGTTTGCGATCTTGCGTTATTTATCTCATTCATCTGTACCAATATATCTTCACTATTACCTTTACAAACTTTAAAAACTGCTTTAAGAATAATTAAATCCTTTGGTAAATTATTACCGCGATATTTAAAACCAATTTCTTCATTAGTAAAGGTTAGAAAATTTCCCGCAAAATCAATTGCTTCAATTCTAACTAAAATATCTTTGAACTCACAGCCGTAAGCTCCGGCATTCATTGCAACGCCGCCGCCGATAGTACCGGGGATACCTACTAAAAATTCAAGACCGCTAATAGCATTTACTTGACAAAATTTAGCTAAATTAAAATTAAGGCAGCTACTACCGACTATTAAATGCCCATCATCCGTAAAATCAATATTATTAAAATTTTGTCCAAGTTTTATAGTAACTCCTTCTATTCCGCCGTCTCTTATAATAATATTTGAGCCTGCACCAAAAACAGTAATAGGCAATTTTTGTTTATTCTGTACTAAGAAATTTGCTAAATCTTCGCTGTCTACGGGTTTAAAAAATATTTCAGCATTACCGCCTACTTTAAACCATGTTAAATGCTTTAAATTATAATCTTTTTTATATTCACCTTTTACCATCGGTAAAATTAACATATTTGGTCCTGTTGTTTACTTTATTGTTCTGTGCCAGCAAGTCGGTGTCATCCCGTGGCGGCGTTGTTGCGTGGATCGAAAAACGTGTACCATGTCATCCCCGCGTAGGCAGGGATCCAGCATAAAGCGAGATAAATCGAGCTTTTTTTATTTGTATTTTTTATTTTTTTTTGGATCCCGTGGACAAGCCACGGGATGACAAACGCAAAACTAATCCACACAAACAATGCCTATCACATTATTACAATCTTTTATCCAATTCATTAGCAAAGTTCGAAATATTACCTGCTCCCATCATAATTATCATATCACCCGAAGATGCTTTTTTTACTATAATCTCTACACTATCCTCTAAAGCTGCTAAAAAATTTGCTTTGTTGTGGTGCTTATTTTCAGTAATTTTATCGATTAAACTTTGCCCGCTAATACCTTTTATAGGGCTTTCGCCTGCGGCATATATATCGGTAATATAAACTATATCAGCGTCATCAAAACAACGCATAAAATCATCAAATAAATGCTGTACCCTAGAATATCTATGAGGCTGAAAAATAGCGATAACTTTACCGTTTTGTTTATTGGCTATATTTTTTGCCGTCGACAGCGTTGCTTTAATCTCTTCCGGATGGTGAGCATAATCATCGATAATCGAGGCATTATTATATTCGGCAACTTTGGTAAATCTTCTTTTTACGCCTTTAAAGTTATTAAAACCGTTTTTAATGGCTTTAATACCGAAATCTAACTCTATACCTACGGCAATAGCGGCCAAGCTATTCAAAATATTATGTCTTCCCGGAGTCGGGATAGTAATTTTTTCAATAATCGTTACACCGCTTACATTCGGCAGGCTAATTTTTACGTCAAAGGTAGAAGAAGCAATATCAGTAGTAATATTAAATGCCGTAATATTGGCATCTTTAGAATCAATCCCGTAAGTAATAATTTTCCGTTCAGTAATATTAGTTATTAATTCACGTACTGTCTTATGGTCAATGCAGCAAACGGCAAAACCGTAAAAAGGCAAATTAGTGATAAAGCTTCTAAAAGCATTAATTAATGTTTCAAAATCTTTGTAATAATCTAGATGTTCCGGATCAATATTAGTTATTATAGCAATAGTCGACGGGATATTAATAAAAGTTGCATCTGACTCATCTGCTTCAGCAATCAAATAATCGCTTGAGCCAAGATATGCGTTGGTTGATCTATTGTTGATAATACCGCCGTTAATAACCGTAGGGCTTAAACCGGCAGCTTCAAATAAACATGCAACTAGCGAAGTTGTAGTAGTTTTACCGTGCGAGCCTGAAACAGCTACCGAACATTTCAATCTCATAAGCTCCGCGAGCATCTCCGCACGTCTAATAATTGGAATTTTACGCTCTAAAGCTTCTTTTACTTCCGGATTATTCCGGTTAACGGCGGAAGAAACAACAACATACGACACATCTATAATATTTTGTGCTTCATGCCCTATAAATATTTTAATGTCGTATGACTCTAAACGTTTAGTATTATAATTTTCTACTAAATCAGAACCTTGTACCTTATAACCTAGATTATGTAATATTTCGGCAATCCCGCTCATTCCGACGCCGCCGATACCGATAAAATGGATAGTTTCTAAAGTTTGGTTAGTTTTTTTTAATTCAAGTAATAGCATTTTTATTAATCTTAAAAATTGAGTTGTGCATATATGATTTTAGTAAGCTTGTCAAGTTACTATACTTTCTATGTCATTCTTAGCTAAAAGCGAGAATCCAGCATAAAGCGAGAGAAATCGAGCTTTTAATTTTAAAAATTTGCTGTACTTATACCTTTTTATTACTAGATTCCTGCTTTTAGCTAAGAATGACATAAGAGACGGATCTGCCCTACTCAGGCCCTATCAAATTTTGCTTCGGAATAGTAATTACCTTGTAAGCCGCTTACTTTTAAATCGATTAAAAATTTAGCTATTTCGCTGTTTTCAACAAATTCAGCCACCGTATCAATATTTAAATCTTTTGAAATTTTGATTAATCTCTCAACAAAATATCTACTTTGTACATCACTTGTAATACTACGGACATATTTACCGTCAATTTTTATAATATCGATAGGCAAACTTTGAAGTTGCTTAAAGGAAGTAAAACCTGAACCGAAATCATCTAATGCAAATTTACAACCGAATTTACGTAAATTATTGATGAATTCTGTTATTTTTTCATAATTATCATTAAAAGAGGTTTCAGTAATTTCTATGATTAAACGTCCGCTAACATCATGATTTTTTAGTAAATTTTCTGCTACTTCCCATAAAGCTTCATCGGTTGTTCCAATATTTGAGATATTAACAGCGAGTATTAAATTGGGATTTTTTACGAGCTCATGGACTGCCATTTCTAAAACAATTTGATCTATTACAAAAATTAACCCTTTGTTTTCGGCAATCGGAATTATCGGTCCTACAGAAATATAAACCCCGTTTTCATCGGGTATGCGTAATAAACACTCGTAATAATGGATCTTCATGGTATAACGATCAATTATAGGCTGATAAGCAAATCGTATAGTTTTTTTCGCCAAAGCTTGCCTTAATAAATTAAGCTGAAGATTAGATTTTTTTATAGTTTCTAAATCATGATCTGCTTTACTATATTCATGATAATAGTAACTGCCACCATGTGAAAGTAGCATATATAGCGCTTTTTCAATCTCTTCGGCATTCTTGCTTACTTCAGGAAATTTAACGCTTGCAATGCAGCAATTCATATAAACTGCCGGCTGCTCTTCGTTTATATAAAGCTGCGAAAATAAATATAACTTTCTAGCAAAACTTTTAATTAGGTTGGAATCTATAATATTTAATATAAATATTATACTATCTTTACTTATCTTTCTAAACTTTATAGGAGCATTAAGCTCTTTGCTGATCTTATCAATAATCTGTTCTAAATCATTAATTATAAGATGCTCATTTGATTCTATAAATTTGATTTCATCATAATTTAATAATTTACAAGCAAAACATACGCCTTGCACCACTTTATCGATTTCAGCTTGCAGTACTTTATAATCTGTTCTTAATTCCGACATTGCCATTTTGATAATAAAATTATATATTCTAAGAATATTAAGACATTTTTTCCATAAATAAAATAAAAATATGAGTAGAATAGAAAGGATGACCAAAAGCTTAAGTGTGTTAAAACCACATTTTTGTGAAATAATAGATGAAAGCCACAAACATGCTAGTCATTATAATGGAATAGAAAGTCATATTAAGATAAAAATTTCTGCTGAATTTTTGCAAGGAAAAAGTCTAATTGCAAATCACCGTACTATTAATAGCTTACTTGCCGATGAATTTCAAAACGGGCTGCATGCTCTATCGATAGAGGTATTATAATATGAAAACAAATGATATTTTAAAAGTTGCAACAGGAGCTAGTAGCGTCTTACATAAAGCAATAAATAATATAAAAGATAAAGGCTGCAACATAATTGAGGATAAGGTACTTAAGGGTAATTATGTTACTAGGGAAGAATTTGAAAAATTACAAACCCTAGTAATAAAATTAAAAAAAGAAATAACGGAGTTGAAAAAATAATTACATCTTTTGATCAACTCTAATTGATACAACTACCGACATGCCTGGGATAAGATTAGCAACCGGTGCATCAAAATCTATTAAAACAGGCACACGTTGCACTATTTTAGTGAAATTACCGGTAGCGTTATCGGGGTGGAATTAAAGTAAATTTAGAACCGGTAGCAGGAGAAATATTACGAATTTTTCCATAAATTACTTTTTCAGGTAAAGCATCAAATTGTATTTTTACCTTCATGCCTGGTTTAAATTTTTTAACTTGCGTTTCTTTAAAATTTGCCTGAATATACATCGAATTATCTTGTACTATAGAGAATAACGCCCCTACCCGGTACTATATAATTTCCAACCTCTAAACTACTATTACCAAATATTCCAGATACCGCAGCAATAAGTTTAGTGTTTTGTATGCTTCTAAGTGTAACCTTGTGATTTTCGTTTAATTCTTTCAATTTATCCTGCTCAGCCGCTTTTTCAAGTTCAAGTAATTGTAAATTTTGCTTAGATATATCTAAATCTAATTGTGCTTGTTTGAAATCAGTTTTTGCTTTTTGATAAGAATTTTTAGCATCATCTAATGCTTTAGTACTAGCAAATCTTGCTTTATTTAGTTCTTGTACTCTAGTAAAATCAGTTGAAACAATATTAAAGCTTGTTTCGGCAAGTTTTAGTTTTTCAGTTGCTTGTTGTAATTGCACCTGCCCTATCGATATTTTCTGATCAATAATATCTATATTTTTTTCTGAAGCTCTGATAGATGCTTCAAGTGCCGCAAGTTTCGCTTTATAATCCCTATCATCGATTTCGGTTATTAAATCACCTTTATTAACTTTTGTATTATTAGTTACCAATAAATTAGTTAAAACACCGCTTACTTCAGCACTTACAGTTGAAATATCTGCATCAATATAAGCATTATCCGTTGACTCCGTATTAGCCCAAACATAAATTCTATAACCTAAATAAATTATTATTATAATTGCTATAATGAGAATATATTTAGCATACGGATGAGTTTTATATTTCTGAATATTTTGTTGTAATACATCAAGCATAATTAATTGTTATTAAGTTTATGTTTAAGAAAATAACAAAATGGAATAGAAAGAATATATATGACCGCAATTAACGGCAAAGCATACCATGGATATATTATGATATTTATAATAACCATAGCAAACAGAATCATCGCAAGCGATAAGTATTTAGGTTTAATGCTTAGATTTTTTGTTGAGATTGTAGGAAGTCTACTAGCTAGTAAAAAAGCTGTAACAGCTAGATATAAATTAATTGTTATGGTATGAACACGAATATTGATATTCAACAACGTACCGATTTCAAAATCTATCATCATTGGAATCAAGGCGAGTAAAGCACCGCAAGGAGCAGGCACACCCGTAAAGAAATGCTCAGGTTTCTTGTCTTGTTTCGGCTGATAGATACCAACATTGAATCTAGCAAGGCGCAAAGCCATACAAACTATAAATAATAACATTACCGCTGAAGAAAATACTTTATATTCATATTGCTGAAACGACCATAAATATATTAAATAAGCAGGTGCTATACCAAAATTAGCAAAATCACATAGAGAGTCAAGTTCTGCTCCAAAGGGGCTAGTAGCGTTTAGCATTCTAGCGATACGTCCGTCAATTCCATCAATAATTGCTGCGACTATAATGCAATATACGGCAATTTCCCATTTACTATCTAGAGCAAATTTTATAGAACTCATACCTATCACTAAGCCAAGTAACGTAATAAAGTTTGGAATTAGTTTTATTATCGGTATAGGTTTATTAGTCAAAATAGTTTTACGAATTTTTAACAATGTGAGTACTCAAGAAATATTTTTTTATGTTAGTATCGTCATTGTGAGGAGAGACAACGCATCGATGCTGCAACCTTATCAAGCATCCTGAGATTGCTTCGACAAAACTTGTAGTTTTTTCTCATTATGACGTGAAAACTGATCCTTACAACAACGCCTTCTATTCTTCTCAATGATGGTTGCTTCTACTTTCTTTCAAACTGTAATTCAGATATCTTTTTACGTCCGAAATCAGCGATAATAGTCTCGCCGCCTATAGCGGTTTGTCCTTTACTTACTAATAAAGCTGTTTTTAAAGGTAAATAAACATCTACTCTACTACCGAAACGAATTATACCGTATCTCTCACCTACTTTAACTTCATTACCTTCTTCTAAATCACAAACAATACGTCTTGCTATTAATCCTGCAATTTGAACAAAAGCAATTTTCTGTCCTTGCTCTGTTTCCATTAATACGGATTGGCGTTCGTTATAGATACTTGCTTTATCAAGAGAAGCATTAAAAAATTTGCCCGGATTATAATGTAGTGCTAAAATCTTACCGTTTGCTGGAATCCTATTTACGTGTACGTTAAAAATATTAAGGAAAATACTAACTCTAATCATTTCTGTATCACCGAGTCCTAATTCTGCCGGTGGCAATGCTTCTTTAATATCTTGAATTATACCGTCGGCAGGGCTTATTACTAAGTCGCTATTTATAGGTACAAAGCGATCAGGATTGCGGAAGAAATAAATACACCAAGCAGTAGCAATAAATCCTATAAACCCAAGCTTTTCATTGAAAGAAGCTAGTAAAAAGCTCACCAAAGCAAAACTAGCAATGAATATGTAACCTTCACGGTGAATTATTTTAAATAAATCGTTATATTGTTTCATTTTAGTCTCTATAGTTTAATATAAGTTAATATAATGAAGTTCAGCTTGGAAAAGAGTAAGCGGCCTAAAGCCTTTGGAACGCTGATTATACAAGTTATTTTTTAAATTCAACAGGTATTATTTATGCTTGTTCCGCTTTATCTTCATTATTCTCTCTTTCTATTTCTGTACCCTCTTCATTATTATCCGTAGTTTGAGCTTCTTGAGCAGTGCCAAGAGCATAAACGCACAAATCTTCAAGTGGTATTTTATTTTTTTTAGCAAGGTTATTTAATTCGGTTAATGCCGTCATTATTGCATCAGGAATAGTCCCACCCCTTTCATCAGATAACCATTTTGCTTGAAATTGTAATGGATGATGTCCGTCTTGTGGCGTACCTATATAAATTGCAAACTTAGATCTCTGCCCGCCGACATCAATATCGATATCAAATTTTTTCATAAAAATTTATTAAATATAATTGTCCTACTTAATTATATTATATCTTAAAGTTAAAAATGTAAATTTAAAATAATTTCTTGTTTAATATTTTTTGAATTGTTTAGCAATATAACGATTTGAATATATAAATTTATTGTTTGAATCTGGAATTAAGCCACCAGATTCAGTAATAAGGAGCTCAATTGCATAACTTAATGTAAAATTTAATAGCGGTAAATATATTAGATCAGCTTTACCTGATGCTAAAAGCATAGCAGCGTAGCAGCTAGAACCGAACCTTCTAATATTAATAGTATTTTGATTAATTTGATCGTTTGAATTCTCAATAATAGCTAAACAGTTTTCTAAATCGGCATTCTCGGAGACTCTTAATCTTAAACCTTGATAATTAGCCCCTAAATTATTTTTTTCTACCCATGCCCCTTTACCTTTCTCGGCATAATAAATTTCGTTAAGTGCAGGAAAATATATTACTGTAATAATAGGCATTAAAACATCTCGATGCTGCTTTAAATAAGTAACTGATATAGCAAAAAGGCTTATACCTCTAGCAAAATTATTTGGGCTATCTAAAGGATTTATTAAAAAAACACTTTCATAATTACTACTTTCATTAAATTGATCTTCAGGGAAAAATAAATGGGTAGTATGTTTTTGTAACTCTTCAGCTAATAGAGTTTTTAACTTGAAATATGATTTTTTACAAAATTCCTCATTTTTTACAGAATTCTTCTGTAACATTTCAAGCTCTAAAAAATCTCTATGTAAAAACTTAGCCGCTTTACGCAAAGAATTAATTAATGAATTAGTTATAGGTTGCATTTAGTAATTTATACTTTGGGTGAATAAAAAAGCTACTATTTCGTGGGTTAATTTTTCCGTCATTGCGAAAAAAAGCGTAGCCTAGGGCGGAGGCAATCTCAGGAGTCTTATTTCATGAGATTGCTTCGTCGCTACGCTCCTTGCAATGACGGTTAGCCACAATTTACTTAGCCCTTTCAACATATATTGAATCCTCAGTCTTAACCACGATTTTTTCTCCTGCTTCTAAATATTGAGGTACTTTTACTTTAATACCGTTTGTAAGCGTTGCTTGCTTAGGTGAACTTGTTACCGTAGCTCCTTTTATCACCGGATCGGTTTCAATGATTTCAAGTATTACAGTTGCAGGCAGCTCAATACTTAAAGGCTTTTCATTATAAAACTCAACCGTAACATTCATATTTTCAGCTAAAAAAGGTAATTTTTCATCTAAAATCTCCTTACTTACGGCTATTTGCTCAAAACTTTGAGTATCCATTAATATTATGTTATTATCTTCGAAATATAAAAATTGGTAATCTTTTTGTTCAAGTTCGGCTTTTTCTAAATAATCTGAAGAGCTAAATCTATCGTTACGTTTTGTACCCGTCTTTAAATTTTTCATTTCTACCTGTACATAAGCACCGCCTTTGCCCGGTTGAGTATGTTCTGGTTGTTTGCTTACAACCCATAAATCATTATTATAAACTAATATATTGCCTGTTCTAATTGAATTTGCTGAAATTTTCATATATTATTACACTTACTTGACTTGAAAAAGTATAAATATACAAATTTTTTCCCTTAAAAACAAGAATTTAATCTTATGACTGCAAATATATTAGTAGTAGATGATATAGAAACAAATATTAAATTATTACAAGCAAAGCTTTTAAATGAGTATTACACGGTATTCACTGCAAATAGCGGTAAAGAAGCATTAGATACCCTTAAAAAAGAAAAAATAGATATAGTGCTATTAGATGTTATGATGCCGGAAATGGACGGGTTTGAAGTATGTAAAATTATTAAGACTAATCCTGAAACTGCTCATATACCGGTAGTAATGGTAACAGCCCTTTCCGATGTTGACGATCGGATTAAAGGACTTGAAGCAGGTGCAGACGAATTTTTAACAAAACCTATTAAAGATACGGCTCTTTTAGTAAGGTTAAAATCTTTATCAAGAATAAAAAGCTTAATTGATGAATTAAAACTTCGTAACAGTACTAATGCTTTACTTGGTGGTACCGCTATTGAGATACAAAATAGTTTTGAAGATAAAAAAATACTGTTAATTAATGATGATGTAATACAAGCTAAAAACATAAAGCAAATGTTACTTAAGATTACTTCTAATGTAAAAGTTATAAATAATTCTAAGGGGTTAAATATTGTAAATGAATTTAGACCTGATCTAATAATAATTAGTAGCTCTCTTGAAAATGAAGATCCCTTAAGGATCGGCGCTATTTTAAGAGGTAAACCGGAAATAAGCGGTGTAATATTAATTTTACAAACTTATGAAGACGAAAATGAAAACGAAGGTCAAATGCAACTTGTTATGAAAGGATTTGAACTTGGAATTAATGATTATTTTGTATATCCTATTGACGAAAGCGAATTAGCCGCAAGAATCAGGACGCAATTAAAGCGTAAGCAATACCAAGATAATTTACGTAACGATTTAGAGCAAAGCGTAAATTTAGCCGCTAAAGATGGTTTAACAGGTCTATTTAATCGTAGATATTTCGATATACATATCAAGCAAATGGTTGAAAAAGCTAATAAGGATAATACTAAATTATACTTGCTTATGTGCGATATCGATAATTTTAAGCATGTAAATGATACTTACGGTCATCAAGCAGGCGATAAGATTTTAATGGCTACAGCAAGAATCTTAAAAAATACTTTTAGAGTAACTGATTTGATAGCAAGGTTTGGAGGAGAAGAATTTACTATACTTTTAAACGATATAAGTTTAGACCAAGCTATGTATACGGCAGAGAGGGTTAGAGTTAAAATAGAGCATATGGATTTTCAAATAGACGGACGAGAAGAACCCTTAAAGAAGACTATATCTATCGGTGTTACGGAGTATAAAAAAGGAGAGTCGATTGAAAGTTTTATTGAACGCTCCGACAAAGCTATGTATGAGGCTAAAACAACCGGTAAAAATAAGGTTGTAAAACTGAT
This sequence comes from Rickettsia endosymbiont of Argas persicus, assembly GCA_050920645.1. Classification (GTDB taxonomy): domain Bacteria; phylum Pseudomonadota; class Alphaproteobacteria; order Rickettsiales; family Rickettsiaceae; genus Rickettsia. Next base: position 1,913,366 of record CP133316.1, read on the forward strand.
TTAAATAAAAATAATGAAAAATACTTCCAAAAAACACATTAACTTACCTTACAGACCGGGGGTCGGTATGATGATATTAAATGCCGATAATAAGATATTTGTCGGTAAGCGAATAGATACTAAAATTTCGGCATGGCAAATGCCGCAAGGCGGGATAGTACCCGGCGAAACCCCAAGTATTGCAGCTATGCGTGAAATGCTTGAAGAAATCGGAAGTAATAAAGGATATATAATAGCTGAAAGCAAATGTTGGTATAGCTATGATGTGCCGAGTTTTTTAATTCCTAGATTATGGGACGGTAATTTTCGCGGGCAGAAACAGCGTTGGTTTTTAATTAGATTCACTGGCACTAATGAAGATATCAACATAAACACCCTAAACCCGGAATTTGACGAATGGCGTTGGGCATCACTTGACGAATTATTATCAATTATTATCCCATTTAAACGTAAGCTTTACCAAGCTGTAGTTAAAGAATTCGAGTCATTAATACAATAAATATTTTTTCAAAAATTGACAAATGCCGCTATATATCCTACAATAGCGTATATGTTAATCAAATATATAGGTATTATGAATACGACAGATATTAGAATACGTGTTTCAGAAGACGTAAAAATTGAAGCAGAAGAAATATTTAAACAAATGGGCATGACTATGTCAGAGGCTATGAGAATTTTTCTAAATCAGTGTATAAATACAGGCGGGTTACCTTTCAAACCGCATATTAAGATTCCCAATAAAGAAACATTGGAATCATTTAAACAAGCAGAAAACGGCGAATTTGAAACCTATAATTTAGATCAGTTTGAAAAGTTCTTAGATACGATAAATAAATGAAACAAATTTGTTCTACCGTAAATTTTAATCGTGATTTAAAACGATTAGTCAAGAGAGGCAAAAATATAAAAAAGATACAAGCGATAGTAAATATGCTTGTAAATAATACTCCCTTACCGCTGAAACATAGACCTCATAAGCTTATAGGTGATCATTTTCCAAAGTGGGAATGTCATGTTGAACCTGATTGGCTATTAATATACGAAGTAAAAGAAAATGCGATTATTTTATATCGTACAGGTACGCATGCTGATTTATTTTAACAGAAATATAAAATTGCGGGGAAATATACCGCAGATATTTTAAGATAAGCAGTGAGGCGGCTAGGCATATAAAAATACGTGAGCACGAGCGAATCTAGAAATTTGGCCTACTAAATCTTGAAATATCTGCGGTATATTTAGGGCTGGGTTAGAGTTACGGTAATATTATCTTGATAAGCACCGGCTGCAGCAAGAGAATTAGCCGGCAAACTTGCATATATGGTGTAATTCCTAGTAACCGGTCCAAGTGCAAGCAAATAACTATCTTGAATTGTTACCGTGCTACTATTGCCGTTTCCGAGTATTTGACTATAAGCGCCGTCTTTATATAAATTATAGTTCATTGTATTTACTCCGCTAACTACCTTTCTAACGCGAATTTAGGATAAGTGAAGTTTGTTAATATCAAAAGAAGAATAAAGAATATTAGATTTTTTGATATTAAAAGCATTAACACAAGCAAGAATATGAACTAAAAAATTCGTAGGTGATCTATGCCTTGAATGCTCAAGGTCCATACTCTTTTTCAGAACATTAAATACAGATTCAACCAATGACCTTTTTCTAAGTTGCATTTTGTCTTCCATTTCAATCAAATGATTCTTCATATCTTTCCTTATCCCTGTAAATAACCGTAAACCTCTATTATATAATTTACTGAATAAATCCTTAGATATGTAGCCTTTGTCACCAAAGATTTTACCTTGTAATCCAGCTGTTATAGCCTCTGCCGCTGATAAATCACTATTATTTGCTTTGGTAATTTTGATTGCCATAATTGCTCCCTTATTATTAATTACTATATGCAACTTAAATCCCATAAACCATCCATAACTACTCATCCCGATTTTAGCAATATTACCGAATACTTTATTATTGCTTATACGCTTTGTATGACATATTGATAATTTAGTTGAATCAATAAAATAAATTCCTGTTTCTTCTCCTCTAAATAGTTGCAGCATTATAGCAAACGGTAGAATTAATCTCGGCCATAATTGTATTATTCGGCTATAACTTGGTAATTTAAAATATCCTCTGTATTTATATGATAGGTGATATAAATAGTAATTCTTAAAGTCTTTGCACGGTGATAAATAAAAATATAATACTATAGTTAAAAGCTCTGAAAGACTTAATTCTCCTAACCTCTGACGCTTTCTATCTGTTGGTACTAATTTTTGCTTCTCCCATTCTTCGTATATTTTGCAAAAATTATCTAGTATATAGAATAAACTTATGATACATCTTTTCATTGTTGGGTTCTCGTTTTTTTTATCAAAAACTTTTGTAACCCAACACTCTACTCTTGTAAATAACTTATTCTTATTTCCTTCCTTACTTATCTCTTATCCTAAACTGGCGTTTCTAGGATTATAAATATTTGATGAACCTGTACTAAATTTATAAGTGTACTTTATAAGTAATGATATTAAAGAGCTACATGTAACAGAAGCAGTAACGGAAGTTGTTTTGCTAGTTCCGGCATTAAAACTACCGAAGTTTACAGTCGGTACCGATACGCTGCATGTTGCCATAGATTCCATCGATATGACTAAGCTAACCAAAAACACCAAATATTTTAATAGACCTCTTGTATAACCTATCTTATAAAGAGGAATTTGAAGGAAACACGGAACGCAGCACCACAGCGTACATATTAGTGCATAAGGATAATGGACTAATATCGATGCATACCGCAGATACTTTAAAATTTGGAAGGCAAATAAGCGGTGAGCCTGCGGAGCGTAGATAACTATGTGAGTACAGGCGAATCCCGAAATTTGACGTACCAAATCTTGAAGTATCAAAGGTATACAAATTACCTTTAGGGCACCGTCAAGTTAAGTAAATTGGTTTCAAAAAGTACTATGTTTTTATATTTCAGGCAGCAAGAAGTCTTTGAGTAGCTTCGTCCCAAATAGATTTAGCGGATGCAAATGCAATTCTTTGCTCTGGTGCGGTTTTAGTATATCGTCCAACATTGACGGCAAATATATTTCTGACTTTGCCCATCAGTGATAATATACATTGTGCTGAATTAGGATGCTTAAATTTAATCAATATTTTTTCCTTTCGTCGAGTTGGCTGATGAGCATTTTCAACACAGTTATTTAGTCTCTTACTAGTACGATGTTCAGTGTTAGGACACATAAGCTTAATCGGTTTAATGTAACTCCTGAGCTTATCAGTAACAATTACTCTTGGAGTTGGATAATTACCCAATAATCTTGATAAAAAGCGAATAGCTGATTTCTTGTTACGACGCTTCTGCAATAATATTTCTAATTCATGCCCCTTGGAGTCAACAGCTCTCCATAATATGAATACTTCGCCTTTGATCTTGATGTTCATCTCATCTAAATGCCATTTGTCAGTTGCTTTCCTCTCTCTCTTTCTGATGACAGCTTGAAAATAAATCGCAAATTTATTGCACCAAAATCTTACAGTCTCATGACTTAAAATAATACCTCGATACGCCATCTGTTCTTGAACATCTCGGTAACTATTATTAAAGCGATGATATAACCATACTGTATGGCTAATGATGCTTGCTGGAAAACGATGTCTCTTCGGGGTTTGAGTAATATGCATAACGTTAAGATTTATTGATAAATGGTTACTGCTATTCTATAAATCATTCCTTTCAATCGCTCAATACTTAAATTTACATCTCTCTTAACTTGACGATGCCTTTACCGGCTCTAGGAATATGTAGAAGTCAAGATTTAATCTTACAGACACTATAAATTTTGTACCTGATTGTCAGTTAAATTTTGACTGTCAGATATATAATCAAGATACAAAATTTCATTATTCTTTTCAACAGCTAATTTCTTACTATCCTGAAAAGTTTGCATAGGAGTTTTCCCATAACAATATTTACCAGAATGAGGTCTTTCATTATTGAAATGCTCTAACCAAATATCAAGATCTAATTGTAAATCATCAAGATCTGTATAAATCTTTTTTCGCATAGCCGTATCAAAGAATTCTTGTTTCATGGTTTTATTAAAACGCTCACACATACCATTTGTTTGGGGAGAATATGCCTTAGTTGTAGTATGTTCTATACCTTCTATGCTAAGAAATAACTCAAAAGCATGATGCTCTATATTGCCCTTATATTCTGACCCACGATCTGTAAGAATACGCAGTATTGGTATCCCTTGGCTCTCATACCATGGTAACACCCGGTCATTAAGCATATCAGCAGCAGTAATTGCTGTTTTATCAGTATATAGTTTAGCATCCGCTACCCTAGTATAGCTATCAATAAATACCTGAGAATAAACCTTACCTATACCTTTAAAATTACCTACATAATACGTATCCTGACATCCTAGATAACCTGGATGCTGCGTCTCAATTTCTCCATGTGCTTCTTTTTCATTACGACGCTTCTCTAGTACTTGTAACTGAGCTTCAGTAAGAACAATCCCATCTTGAGCCATCTTTGCTTCTAATGCTTTAAGCCTTTTACTGATATTGTTTAAATCATTACGTAGCCAAATTGATCTCACTCCTCCAGGTGATACAAGTATACCACTCTTCTTAAGCTCATTTGATACTCTTAGCTGACCATATGCTGGATATTCTATTGCCATATCCATTACTGCCTTCTCTATCGCTGGATCAACTCTATTCGCTATTATTGGCTTTCTTCGACTAATTTCATACAACGCTTCTTCGCCACCAGTTTCATACAGTTCTTTAAATCTGTAATAACTATCTCTACTATATCCCATCGCTTTACATGCTGATGATATACTACCAAGACTCTTAGCTAATTCAAGTAAACCTAATTTTGGCTTTATTATTTTTTGATTTAAGTGCATTGTGACCTTCCATTTTTTTATCTGTATTTTTAATACGTAATTTTTATTAAATGTAAGATCAAATCTCAACTAATACACTTAATCCTCATTTAATGAGACAATTATGGATGATGCTTGCTCATAATCACGGACAGTTGCTAAATTATAGTGAACTGGGAAGATTGCTCGGTTTAACTGATATGACTATTAGACGTTATACCGAAATATTAGAGCAAACTTTCATGATTAGGTTATTAAAACCTTGGCATGAAAATATCTCTAAACGACAGGTTAAAGCACCGAAAGTTTATATACGAGACAGCGGAATATTACATGCATTATTAGGAGTTAGTGAACATGATTGGTATGTACATCCTAAACGCGGCTTTTCATTTGAAGGTTTTGTAATAGAGGAATTAATACGTAAATTTAAAGTAGAAACAGAATATTTTTTTTGGCGAACCCAAACAGGAATAGAATTAGACTTATTAATTATCAAAAACGGTAAAAAATATGGTTTTGAAGTAAAAAAGGCATCGTCAAGTTAAGAGAGATGTAAATTTAAGTATTGAGCGATTGAAAGGAATGATTTATAGAATAGCAGTAACCATTTATCAATAAATCTTAACACTATGCATATTACTCAAACCCCGAAGAGACATCGTTTTCCAGCAAGCATCATTAGCCATACAGTATGGTTATATCATCGCTTTAATAATAGTTACCGAGATGTTTAAGAACAGATGGCGTATCGAGGTATTATTTTAAGTCATGAGACTGTAAGATTTTGGTGCAATAAATTTGCGATTTATTTTCAAGCTGTCATCAGAAAGAGAGAGAGGAAAGCAACTGACAAATGGCATTTAGATGAGATGAACATCAAGATCAAAGGCGAAGTATTCATATTATGGAGAGCTGTTGACTCCAAGGGGCATGAATTAGAAATATTATTGCAGAAGCGTCGTAACAAGAAATCAGCTATTCGCTTTTTATCAAGATTATTGGGTAATTATCCAACTCCAAGAGTAATTGTTACTGATAAGCTCAGGAGTTACATTAAACCGATTAAGCTTATGTGTCCTAACACTGAACATCGTACTAGTAAGAGACTAAATAACTGTGTTGAAAATGCTCATCAGCCAACTCGACGAAAGGAAAAAATATTGATTAAATTTAAGCATCCTAATTCAGCACAATGTATATTATCACTGATGGGCAAAGTCAGAAATATATTTGCCGTCAATGTTGGACGATATACTAAAACCGCACCAGAGCAAAGAATTGCATTTGCATCCGCTAAATCTATTTGGGACGAAGCTACTCAAAGACTTCTTGCTGCCTGAAATATAAAAACATAGTACTTTTTGAAACCAATTTACTTAACTTGACGGTGCCCTCTTATGTCATTCCTGCGAAAGCAGGAATCTAATGTCATACCGCGGCTTGTACCTTAGGTATCTCAGGACACGGCTTGTGATAAAAGATCCCGCTACAAGCTCGCAGGATGACAATCGTAAACTGATCCATACAACAAAGCCTGCATCTCCTTGCAACGACGTCATCAAGACAAACTTACTACAAAGCTTGGCATAACCGATTGTTTTTCAGCTGCTTTTCTTAAATTCAACAGTTTATCATCCATATTATCAAAATCAAGATGATACTCCCTAGAATTACCGGTTAATACTAAAGCTGAATCGATGCCAAGCCAATTTGCAGCCAGTATATCAGTATAAAAAGTATCGCCTATCATTAACATACGATTTTTAGGAGTATTACGGCACTCTTGCAAAACTTTGCTATATATCTCTTCGTAAGGTTTACCGCTATAAATTACTTTACCGCCAAATTGTTTTATTTTCTCGGCATAATAACCGCTACAATATCTATAAACCCCGTGTTGGTTTATTCCAAGGTCGGGGTTAGCACAAATATTAATCATATTACGTTTTACGACGATTTTAAATAATTCATCAAATTCGTTCAAATCTAAATTTTCGCTTTCATCTCTATAAATAGTCATTAAGAAGATATTAGCTTTTTCAATTTTATCAGTAATAGGACACTGTATACCGTTTACAATATCATTTTCTAAATGACCTAAATGATAAATTACCGGTTTTTCAATACCAAAACGCTCTTTACTTTCTAAAATCATATTTACTGCAACTTCACCGGAACTAATAATCATTTCAGCTTCAGCATTTAAACCCCAAAATTTAAGCATTTGATGAAGGGAAAAAATATTTCTTGGGGCATTGGTAACAAAATATATTTTTTTCTGCTCAATAATTTTATTAATATTCTTTACGACATTAGGGTAAGTATGTCCTCCTTCGATTATTACGCCCCAAAGATCGAATAAAAATACGTCGTAATCATCTATCACGTCGAAAATATTTTTTAATCTTAGCTTATCCATTGTTATCTCATCATATTTACTATTAAGAAACTAATTTACTATTTAAGTAAGTTCCGTTATAGTTATCTTTATTGTTTCTAGCAACAAGTAAAAAATATTATGTCAGAATTTGAAGAAAAATTAAATGAATCGTCATACGGTGCTGATTCTATTAAAGTTTTAAAGGGACTTGAAGCCGTAAGAAAAAGACCTGGCATGTATATCGGTGACGTCGGTGATGGCTCCGGTTTACATCACATGATTTATGAGGTAGTCGATAACGCTATTGATGAAGCACTTGCCGGTTATTGTGATTTAGTAAAAGTTACATTAAATAAAAACGGCTCGGTAACCGTATCGGATAATGGACGAGGTATACCTGTTGAAATCCATGAAGAAGAAGGAATATCGGCAGCTGAAGTAATAATGACGCAGCTTCATGCAGGCGGTAAGTTTGATCAAAATTCTTATAAAGTTTCAGGCGGTTTGCATGGCGTTGGTGTATCGGTCGTAAACGCACTCTCCGATTGGCTTGAGCTACGTATTTGGCGTAATAATAAGGAGCATCTTATTAGATTTAATAACGGGATAACGGAAGCTCCGCTTGCAGTTGTTAAAGAAAATGTAGATAAAAAAGGTACGGAAGTTACTTTTTTTCCATCGGTTGAAACTTTTACTAATATTGAGTTTGATTTCAATATAATAGAACATCGTCTTCGTGAGCTTGCTTTCTTAAATTCCGGTGTAAAGATTTTACTAACGGATAATAGATTTGAAGAAGTAAAAGAAGTAGAATTTCACTATACCGGAGGAATTGAAGCTTATGTAAAATATTTAGATCGTGCAAAACACGCCATTCATTCATGTATTGTAGTTAATACAGATAATACTGAATCGGGCATTAGTCTTGAGCTTGCTATGCACTGGAATGATTCTTATCACGAAAATATTTTATGTTTTACTAATAATATTAGGCAACGTGACGGTGGAACTCACCTTAGTGCTCTTAAATCCGGAATAACACGGGTTATTACTGCTTATCTTGAGAACACGGGTCTTAATAAAAAAACTAAAAATGCTTTTAGTGGTGAAGATACTAGGGAAGGGCTATGCTGCGTATTATCTGTTAAAGTTCCTGATCCTAAATTTTCTTCTCAGACCAAAGATAAGCTAGTAAGCTCTGAAGTAAGGCCGATTGTTGAGAACGCTGTTTATACGAAAGTTTTAGAGTGGTTTGAAGAACATCCGGCGGAAGCAAAGCTAATTATAAACAAGATTATGGAAGCAGCTAATGCTCGTGAAGCTGCTAGAAAAGCAAGAGAATTAACTAGAAGAAAAACAGCTTTAGAAGTATCAAACCTTCCTGGTAAGCTTGCGGATTGTTATGCGAAAGATCCGGCAATTTCAGAGCTATTTATAGTAGAAGGAGACTCAGCGGGCGGTACTGCAAAGCAGGGTAGGGATAGTAAAATTCAGGCCATATTACCTTTGCGTGGTAAAATCTTAAATGTAGAGCGTGCAAGATTTGATAAAATGCTTAGTTCAGATCAAATCGGCACATTAATTACTGCACTTGGTACCGGCGTTGATAATCGAGAATTTTCTCTTGAAAAACTAAGATATCATAAAGTTATTATTATGACCGATGCTGACGTTGACGGGTCACATATTAGAACATTATTACTTACATTTTTCTACCGCCATATGCCGGAGCTAATAAATAAAGGATATTTATATATAGCTCAACCACCTCTTTATAAAGTAAAAAAGGTGCAAGTGAGCTTTATTTAAAGAATGAACAAGCCCTGCAAGATTATCTAGTAAAATCAGCAATTAGCCATGCTATTTTAACTTTAGATAATGAAGAGCAAATAACAGAAGGAAATTTAGAAGAGTTAATGAATAAAGTTGTAAAGTTCAATAACTTACTTAATCATGCTGGTAAAAAGTTTAACCGCTCTATTACTGAAATTTTGGCGATTAATGATCTGCTTAATAATAAGATATTTGATAATGAAAGTGATTTAACCCTTAAAAAAGCTTTAGATGCTTTAAATAGCTTAGAGCAATCCCCGGATAAAACTAATTGGGAAGTTTTAAAACACGAGAATAAAATAGAATTTTTCCGTTTTAGTAGAGGCTTAAAAGAAAGTAAAATATTACTAAAAGAGCAGCTAGAATCATTTGAGTTTATACAAATATCAAAACTTGCCTTAACAATCTTTGATATATTTAACAACCAATTAAAGCTTATGGTTAAAAACCAAGAATTTGATATCTTGACACCTAGCATATTATTAAATACTATTATAGATTGCGGTAAAAAAGGTATAAATGTTCAACGCTTTAAAGGGCTTGGGGAAATGAATTCCGATCAGTTATGGGATACTACTCTTAACCCCGAACGAAGAACCCTGCTACAAGTAAAAATCGCAGAAGACGATGAGGCAGAAGGTATCTTCTCTACTTTAATGGGGGATGTAGTTGAGCCTCGCAGGTTATTTATACAATCAAATGCCTTAAACGTCGTAAACCTAGATGTTTAGTGTCATTATTATACAAATCGTCATTACGAGCGACTGAAAGGAGCGTGGCAATCTCACGAAAATGTCCTGAGATTGCCTCCGACCTCTGCTATGCATCTCCTCGCAATGACGTTAAAATTCATTACTTTAACCTATGCAGAAATTAATTATTCGCGGCGGTAAACCTCTTAAAGGTATTATCAATATTAGCGGTGCTAAAAATGCCGTGCTTCCTATTATGGCGGCTTCCATACTTACCGATAAAATGCATATCACTAACGTCCCGAAATTAACGGATGTTACTACTATGAAAGCATTATTAAAAAGTCATGGGGCGGATATTGAAATAATAGAACATGAAGATGAGTTCGAATTAGTAATTAATGCCTCAAATATCAATAACTTCACGGCAGATTATGAGATAGTCCGTAAGATGAGAGCATCTATTTGGGTGCTTGGTCCTATGCTTAGTCGCTATGGCAAGGCAAAAGTATCTTTACCCGGAGGTTGTGCTATAGGAGCAAGGCAAGTAGATTTACATATTGCAGTTTTAAAATCTATGGGGGCTACTATTGAAATAGAGAACGGTTATATTAACGCTTCAAGTACAGGACGTTTAAAAGGTACTCATTTTATTTTCGATAAAATTTCTGTCGGTGCTACTATTAATGCAGTGCTTGCGGCTGTTTTAGCAGACGGTGAAACGTTATTATTTAATTGTGCTAAAGAACCGGAAATAGTTGATTTATGTAATTGTCTTAACAAAATGGGAGCAGATATTTCAGGTATCGGTACTAGCGAGATACGGATAAACGGCAAAGATTCTTTAAATAAAGCAAGTTACAGGGTCTTACCTGACCGTATTGAGGCAGGTACTTATATGTTTGCCGCAGCTATTACTAAAGGTGATTTGAAAATTTGTAGTATTGATTATCGCATTATAGAAAATATTGCTTTAAAGCTAATTGAAACAGGCACAAAAGTTATACCGATAGAAAATGGAGTACAAGTAACTTATTCAGGTAAGTTAAATTCGGCAGATTTAGAAACCAATCCATATCCGGGATTTGCTACCGACTTGCAAGCACAATTTATGAGCCTTATGACTCTTAGTAGCGGTGTCTCAATGATTACCGAAAATATTTTTGAGAATCGCTTTATGCATGTACCGGAATTATGTAGAATGGGTGCTGATATAACGGTAAAGGGTAATAAGGCAATTGTGCGAGGTGTTAAGAGCTTAAAAGGGGCGAAAGTTATGGCAAGTGACCTTAGAGCTTCGGTATCGTTAATACTCGCAGGACTTAGTACTAATAGAGAGACCGTACTACACCGTATATATCATCTAGATCGCGGCTTTCAAAATTTAGAAAAGAAATTAAATAATTGCGGTGCGGATATAAAAAGAGTATAATATACTTAATTATAAATAATATTACTTTAAATCGTCATTGCGAGTGACTAAGAGGAGCGTGGCAATCTTAGGATATTTGACGAGATTGCCAGCACCCCCTCTGCTTTGCATCTCCTCTCAATGACGGTATAAGTTCTGATACAATTTTTAACGGAGAAGAATAATGGCAAGAATTACGACGGAAGACTGTAATAAGGTTATACCTGATAGGTTTCGTCTTGTTATATTGGCAACTTTATATGCTAAATTATTAAACCATAAAATCGAATCTCAACAAGGTAAAGAAAAACGAGATAAACCTCCTGTTATTGCACTACGCCGAATTGCTGCCGGTAAGGTATCAGTTGCTCAATTAGAAGAAGATTTACTTAATAGCCTGCGTAAAAAAAGCAGAATAGAACCTATCATTGAGCATGATGAAACAGAAGAGATCGAAGAAAAGTTTGAATATTTACCTGAAGTATATATTGGAGAAGATTATTCTGATTTAGATGATCAGATTTTTACCGAAGAAATTAGCGAAGATTTTGAAGATAAGTAAATGATTATAGGTGTCGGCACTGATATAGTACAGATTCCTAGAATTGAAAAGATAATAAAGCTATATCCAGAAATTTTTCCTAAAAAAATTTTGACTGTTGAAGAATTAAAAAAATTCACTTTGCTAAAGGAAGAAAATTGTACTACTTTTTTAGCAAAGCGTTTCGCTGCTAAAGAAGCGATTAGCAAAGCTTTTGGCATCGGTATAGGCCAAGGTATTAATTTTAAAGATATTACTATACTTAACAACGAGCTAGGCAAGCCTATAGTAAAACTAAATTCAGTTTATGCTTTAAAACTTTCTCCTTTTAATATCCATCTTTCACTTTCCGATGATTATCCTATTTGCATAGCATTTGTGGTTGTTGAGGAAAATTCATCTTTGCTTTAGGGTTTTACAGTAATCTAACAGGCATCGTCAAGTTAAGAGAGATGTAAATTTAAGTATTGAGCGATTGAAAGGAATGATTTATAGAATAGCAGTAACCATTTATCAATAAATCTTAACGCTATGCATATTACTCAAACCCCGAAGAGACATCGTTTTCCAGCAAGCATCATTAGCCATACAGTGGTTATATCATCGCTTTAATAATAGTTACCGAGATGTTCAAGAACAGATGGCGTATCGAGGTATTATTTTAAGTCATGAGACTGTAAGATTTTGGTGCAATAAATTTGCGATTTATTTTCAAGCTGTCATCAGAAAGAGAGAGAGGAAAGCAACTGACAAATGGCATTTAGATGAGATGAACATCAAGATCAGAGGCGAAGTATTCATATTATGGAGAGCTGTTGACTCCAAAGGGCATGAATTAGAAATATTATTGCAGAAGCGTCGTAACAAGAAATCAGCTATTCGCTTTTTATCAAGATTATTGGGTAATTATCTAACTCCAAGAGTAATTGTTACTGATAAGCTCAGGAGTTACATTAAACCGATTAAGCTTATGTGTCCTAACACTGAACATCGTACTAGTAAGAGACTAAATAACTGTGTTGAAAATGCTCATCAGCCAACTCGACGAAAGGAAAAAATATTGATTAAATTTAAGCATCCTAATTCAGCACAATGTATATTATCACTGATGGGCAAAGTCAGAAATATATTTGCCGTCAATGTTGGACGATATACTAAAACCGCACCAGAGCAAAGAATTGCATTTGCATCCGCTAAATCTATTTGGGACGAAGCTACTCAAAAACTTCTTGCTGCCTGAAATATAAAAACATAGTACTTTTTGAAACCAATTTACTTAACTTGACGGTGCCGCTTAATCGGTTTAATGTAACTCCTGAGCTTATCAGTAACAATTACTCTTGGAGTTGGATAATTACCCAATAATCTTGATAAAAAGCGAATAGCTGATTTCTTGTTACGACGCTTCTGCAATAATATTTCTAATTCATGCCCCTTGGAGTCAACAGCTCTCCATAATATGAATACTTCGCCTTTGATCTTGATGTTCATCTCATCTAAATGCCATTTGTCAGTTGCTTTCCTCTCTCTCTTTCTGATGACAGCTTGAAAATAAATCGCAAATTTATTGCACCAAAATCTTACAGTCTCATGACTTAAAATAATACCTCGATACGCCATCTGTTCTTGAACATCTCGGTAACTATTATTAAAGCGATGATATAACCATACTGTATGGCTAATGATGCTTGCTGGAAAACGATGTCTCTTCGGGGTTTGAGTAATATGGCATAGCGTTAAGATTTATTGATAAATGGTTACTACTATTCTATAAATCATTCCTTTCAATCGCTCAATACTTAAATTTACATCTCTCTTAACTTGACGATGCCTCTGCTGATATTCTAAATGATAAGGTAATACCGTTCTTTAACAATCATGATGTACCTCTACTTAGAATCTTAACAGATAGAGGAACAGAATATTGTGGCAAGGTAGAAAATCATGCTTTTGAGTTATATTTGGCGATAGAAAATATTGATCATACTAAAACTAAGGCTCGATCTCCTCAAACTAACGGAATATGCGAAAGATTACATAGAACTTTAAAGGATGAGTTTTACAATATCACATTCCGTAAAAAGATTTATAGTTCTTTAGAGGATTTACAGATTGACTTAGATCAATATTTAAACAAATATAACAACGCAAGACCTCATTCTGGAAAGTTTTGTTATAGAAAAACACCTATGCAAACTTTCAAGGATAGCATTAAAATTGCTAAAGATAAGTCTATTAACTCTTACTTATCTGACAGCTCTTTTGCTGCTTAATCAATTACCGTCTGTCAGGTCAAGTGTAGTGTTTTACAATTAAAGGATATAGATCGGGTTACCGATCAATTTAAAGTTTTTTATAAACCAAAAGAATTAAACCCAAAAACTGGTGAATATAGTTTAAAGCACTCTAATTTTGTATATCTAATTAGTAGCGATGTAAAATTTTTAAAACATTACTACTTAGGTTTACTAAAGAATATTGAGTAGATGTTTATATTAAGCAGGAAAATATGATACTAATAAATAAAAAGAAGATAGACGAATTTTATTTGGAAAAGAGCAAAGTCGTTTTGAAGCTTTTAACTGCAGCGTATATATAAATACGTGATGATTAAAAGCAAAAAACAACGTAGCTAATTTTTAAATGAAACAAGTATATTAAGCATTCCCTGCTTGAGAAGAAAAGTGGATCTCGTCAATGCCTATATGCTTTAGAGCATTTTGCCATTTAGCTTCAGGATTATCGGCAAAAATGAATTCTTTATCACAATCCATAACTAGCCATAGATTTTTTTCTAATTCTTCTTCAAGCTGTCCAGGTTTCCATCCGGTATAGCCTAAAATAAGCAGGCTATTTTTAGGTCCCTTACCGTAAGCTATATCTTCTGAAATTTCTAAATTAGAACTTACCGCTAAATCGTTATGGAAATCTAATAATAAGTTTTTATTATAATCAGTAGAATGAAGAAAAAATCCTTTTTCGTGTTCTACAGGACCACCAAGATATATAGGAACCATAATCGGTTCACTTTCATCATTTTTTGTTTTAAAAAATGATCTTAAATCTATATGATTTACTAAACGATTAAATATTAATCCTATCGCTCCTTCTTCTGTATGTAATAACATATAAATTAAGGACTTATGATAGATACCTTTTGAAATTACATAAGGCGTTGCAACTAATGTTTTACCAGACAGGTTATGAAAAATCTTATTACTCATAATAAAAATGGTATTATAATATTTACTTATTAAATATATAAGATTTAAATTCAATTATTCAATAGAAGTTAATAATAATGATTACATTTTTTGATATTACTATTTTTGCTATTATCACACTTTTTTCTTTTTTTGGGCTATACCAAGGAATAATAGGCTTTTCTACGAGAATTCTCGGTTTTATTACTTCGATAATGTTAACGTATCTTCTATATCCGCATATTTCGGAAATAATAGGCAAATATGTGCATAATGAGGTTATAAGAATAATTAGTAGCGGCGTTATATCCTATATTATCTCCTTAATTTTATGTGTTTTTATAGTCTACAAGTTTCTGGCAATAATTTCATTTATGAGAAATGGTTTTATTGATCGCTTTTTAGGTTTATTAGCAGGTTTTTCAGTAGGAGTTGCCGTTTCAGTAGTAATATTCTTTACAACAATGATTTTCACTTCTGAAAATTATTACAAAAGCAAATCTATAGAAGATTTTATAGCAAGTAGCAAAAGTAATAAATACTCCGGGGTATTAAAAGATTCTTTAACCACTGAATATTTTGATGAATTAAGTAAAAATGTTATAGTAATAATTCCTCCGAAAACTTTTAAATCAGTTAAAATTTTAGAAAATCGGAATTTAAGTAATCATAAAAAAACTAACGAAAAGGAAGAACAATTTTCACAAGAATTACAAGATGAACTTGAAGATGTAGATGCATTTTCTGAGGTGGACGAGCAGTAATATTGTCGTTCTAGCATTATTCGGTATGGGGCATTATTAATGCTTCTTCTTAAACATCTCAAGCATTCTTCTAGTAACAATGAATCCCCCAAAGATATTTATAGAAGCAAGTAGTATGGCAAAATAACCGAGCAAACTAGTAAAGCCGAAAGTAGAGCTACTTGCTGCAATCATTGAGCTAAGCACTATAATGCCTGAAATAGCATTAGTGATTGACATGAGGGGAGTATGTAAAGCAGGCGTTACTTTCCACACCACATAATAACCCACAAATGATGCTAGCACAAAAATTGTTATGGCAAATACTAAAGGATCGATAGTAGAAGCTGCAACTTGCGAGCTACTTTCTACCACCAAATCTTTTAATTTATCTGATAATTCTTGGGTATTTTGAGCAATTTCACTAGCTTGTTTTGCTATTATCAGTAATTGATTCATATTTTTTTCTCTGTATAATGTCATTCCCGCGTATAGGCGGGAATCCAGTAATTAATAAAATAAATATAGCTAATTTTTGCAGTAGATGGTCGAATTTGTTTGGATTTTTTGGATTCCCGCCTACGCAGGAATGACATTTACCTGAACTTCTCATTCACGATTTTACCGTCTTTAGTAATCAGCATAGACTGCACTAATTCATCATCCATATTAAATTTACCATCTTGCAGAGCATAATTTAAAAAGTTATATAAGTTCTTAGAATATAATTTTGAGCTATCTGTTGCAATCTTAGAGGCAAGGTTTGATAAACCTATTAAAATAACACCATGTTTAGTGACTATTTTATCGATTTCTGAACCTTCAACATTTCCGCCTGTGAGGGTTGCTATATCGACAATGACCGATCCATGTTTCATTGAGCTAAGCATTTTGTCCGTAACTAGCAAAGGGGCTTTTTTACCTGGAATTTGTGCCGTTGTAATAACTATATCATAATTCTTGATAGTTTTAGCTAAAAAATCCTCTTGTTTGGCTTTATAGCTTTCAGA
This sequence comes from Rickettsia endosymbiont of Argas persicus, assembly GCA_050920645.1. Lineage (GTDB taxonomy): Bacteria > Pseudomonadota > Alphaproteobacteria > Rickettsiales > Rickettsiaceae > Rickettsia. The sequence continues at coordinate 1,930,104 of CP133316.1, forward strand.
GCTTTCTTGTGCATAACCTGATTTATCCTGTAAATCCTCTTGGAATTCAGGTGAAATAAATTTAGCACCTAAACTTTCCACTTGTTCCTTAGTTGCAGCTCGTATATCATAACCTGCGACAACACTGCCAAGCCTTTTGGCAGTTGCGATTGCTTGCAGTCCCGCAACGCCGATACCTAGCACTAAAGTTTTACAAGGTGATACCGTACCCGCTGCCGTCATCATCATCGGAAAAGCTTTAGTATAATGATAGCTTGCTTCAATTATCGCCCTATAGCCTACTAAGTTGCTTTGTGAGGATAAAGCATCCATATTTTGGGCTTTAGTGATTCTTGGTACTAACTCCATTGCAAAACTAGTAAGATTTTTCTTAGCAACCGCCTTTATATATTCATGATTTGAGTAAGGCGATAAGAGTCCAATGATAACTGCTCCTTTTTTTGCAAATGCAAGCTCACTGAATTTATCAGTTAAGGGTGACGGCTGTACCTTTAATATAATATCGGCGTCAGAAACAATTTCAAGCGGTACCGCTGATATTTTAGCACCGGCAGCTATATATTCTTCATTAAGAAAACCAGCATCAATTCCTATATCTTTCTCTACCGTAACGGCAAAGCCCTTTTTTATTAAAAGTCCCGCTACTTCAGGAGTTATAGCTACTCGTGATTCATGTTCTGCTTTTTCTTTTAAGGCAACAATTTTCATAAATACTATTTGTTTTAACTATGCGATTAAGGTATTTTAAACATAATTTAAAATATAAAACAACGAAAATGAAAAAAATATTTTTTTTAGTTATTACTTACATTTTTATAAATTCAGTTGTAGCATTTGGTGAAATCGATAAATCAGCTATTTTAGAGCTTAAGAATTATTTACGCACAATAAAATCAGCAGCAATAGATTTTACACAAGAAGATTCTAAAAATAATATAGCTCAAGGAAAATTATTGATCAACAAACCTTATAATTTCAGATGTAATTATTATCCGCCTTTTCCTATAGTGATAGTAGGTACTAAAAATTTTGTATCAATGTATGATTATGATATGGATCAAGTAAGCCGCATCAATAGAAGTGAGAACGTATTTAATTTTTTATTAGAAGATAATGAAAGTTTTGATAAAGATTTTATTTTCGAATCGGTAGTTAATGAAGGAAATAACCTAATAATTACTATTTATCATAATATCACAGAAAAACATAGCAAAATTAATTTTGATAAAGCTACTAAACAAATTAAAGCATTAAAGATATTGGAAGATAATAATACTGTAACTATTACTTTTGACAAGATAGTTAAGGTAAAAAAATTTGATGATGATTTGTTTAAATTAAAAAATCCTGAAATATATGGCACACCCGAAAGGCTAACAAAATCCGAAATAGAAAAAAAATATGTTGTTTCTTCTAGCTAAAAAGGTTATGTTATTTATGCTAGTAGTGGGCATCGTGCTTATTTAGTTGGTCAGGTTCGAAAGGAAGCAGCCAGAGTAGGATTCGCTGGGTCACTACTAGCATTTACTTCTTGTCTTTTTTGAAATTGAATTTTATTTTACTTAAGAATTCTTATGCTCACGTACTAAATGTACGCTCCGCTATTCACTCTTAAAAAATAAAATTCAATTTCAAAAATACTTCAAGTAAATCTTGACTTTATATGATATAGTGTATTGTTTGATGTCATTCCTGCCGTTGCTGGGAATGACATAAGAGCCACGTAACAATACCACACCTATATGAAATGACATTAACCACTCTTCAAAATTTCTAAAATTTAAATCGTGACTGATATAAATTCATCTAACAATTACATTCCTTTCGCTAGGAAATATCGTCCGAGCGGCTTTGCTGAGCTGCATGGACAAGAGGTACTTGTAAAAGTTTTAAGCTATACCATCCTAAATAATCGCCTTGCCGGTGGATATCTTTTAACCGGTATTAGAGGGGTCGGAAAAACTACCTCGGCACGTATTATTGCCAAGGCTGTAAACTGCACTTCCTTAATCGCCGAAAATAACGACATCAAGACATGTGAGCAGTGCGTAAATTGTATTAGTTTTAACAATCAAAATCATCCCGATATAATTGAGATTGATGCGGCAAGTAAAACTAGCGTCGATGATATACGAAGAATCATAGAATCCACCGAATATAAACCGCTGCAAGGGAAATATAAAATATTTATTATAGATGAAGTGCACATGCTTTCTAAAGGTGCTTTTAATGCATTACTTAAGACTTTAGAAGAGCCACCACCACATGTAATATTTATTTTTGCAACAACCGAAGTACAGAAAATACCGGCAACGATTATTTCAAGATGTCAAAGATATGATCTAAAGCGTCTTAGCTTTGAAGAAATTTTTAAATTGCTTGAGCATATCGCCAAGGAAGAGAATTTAAAAACCGATATAGAAGCTTTAAGAGTTATAGCTTATAAGTCCGAAGGATCGGCTCGTGATGCAGTTTCTATTTTAGACCAAGCAGCTAGTATGTCTGCAAAAGCCGGTAGCGTAATTACCGCCCAAGTTATTAATCAAATGCTTGGACTGGTTGACGGTAGCGTTGTAATAGAGTTTTTAGAATATATTGTTAAAAGAAATGTAGAAAAGGCAATTAATCTTGTAAATACACTTTACAGCTTTTCGGTTAATCTTGAAATGTTTATAGAATCGGTATCGGAATTTATAGCCTATCTTAATAAGGTAAAGATGTTACCTAATTATAGCGTGCCGTTATATGAGTCATTTGAGAGTAGAATTAAAAATATTCTAAATAAAATCAGCTTTCCGCATTTATCTATTTTATGGCAGATATATAGTAAAGGAATAGGAGAAATCAAAATTTCCTATAATCAATTAACCGAAACGGAAATGTTGATTATAAAATCGATATATTCAGCATCGTTGCCTTTAGAGGAAGAAGCAAAAAGTAATAGCGAAAATTTAAAACAGCTCTATACTGAAGAAATAAAAAAAAAATTTGAAATCGTAGATTTTCTTAAGTATCTTTATGAAAATAATGAAATAGAAATATATTATTTTCTACTTAATAATCTAGAAGTCAAAAGTTTTGCGGACAATAAGCTAGAAGTTATTAGCCTTGAGATAACAAGCAAAATCAAGAAGCAAATAGAAGATCTACTGCTTAATTTCAGTAATGAAAAATTTGAAATTGTAGTTACAAAAAAGCAGCAACAAAAGACTCTAAAAAGTCAATTAATGGATAAAATTGAATCGAGTCAGGATTTTAGTTTAGTAAAAAAACACTTTCCAAATTCAAGCATTTCAGATATTTTTCTTAAAAATTAAAGGAAATAAATTATGGTAAATTTTAATCAGTTTTTAAAACAAGCTCAAACTATGCAGAAAAAAATGCAAGAGGCACAAGAGCAAATGGCAAATAATAGATATACCGGTAAAGCAGGTGGCGGGCTTGTGGAAATTATAGCAACAGGCAAAGGTGAAGTTGAAGATGTTTCAATAGATGCATCCCTATTAAAAGTGGAAGAAAAAGAGATGTTAGAGGATTTAATTAAGGTTGCCTTTAACGATGCTAAAAAGAAATGTGACGAAGATTCCCAGTTCTATGTCAGGTGCTTTGAACAGTTTAAGCCTACCGCCGGGCTTTAAAATGCCATTCTAAATAGCTCACTTTTAAAAGTATAACATATTTTAGGAAAGTCTAGACAAGATGAATTTCAAGGTAAGCTGGATTAATACATGAGTAACTAATTTCTGCGGCTTAATCACGAAATCCAGTTAGATATAATAAAGTTGATAATACCCCAGGTCATTTTTGTAGATACTTCTTGTAACCAATAGTTTTATATTACTTTCCATAATTTTCGCTTCCATTTTATGATTAAAACTTTCTTTAAGCATATTTTCTAACTCTACTTTATTTTTTTGCTCTACAGTCAAAGATTAACTTAAAGCACTTTTTGTAATATTCAATACCATTATTGGAGCCTGCAATTGTCGCCAAACACCCCGACATTTCTTACAATTTATATTAGACTGAAGTATCAAAGGTATATATGTACATCCTTAACTTGATGAGTTAGAAAAATAAATTTAATGCGTATTCTATATAGGAAATGCTTTACGTCTAGAATACTTAAATAATTATAATCTTTTTTTAAAAAGAGGATGAGATACTACTTTTGAAAGAAAAGAAGTATATAATTAATCTACTAAATTTTTCTTATATGTTTCTTGATAGAATTTCAGAATTATAGAAGATAAAAGGGCAAGTACAATTAAATAGTATGAAATTGCGTAATTATCACCGGTAAATTTTGTTAGTAACATTGCAACCATTGGGGCAGTGCCACCAAAGATAGCAGCAGCAAGATTATAAGAAAGTGCTACCCCGGTAAATCTTACGCTGGTTGGAAATATCTCTACTAATACAGTAGGGATGGGTCCCATATAGATACCGATAATTCCGGCAAACAATATCTGAAGATATGATAGCTAAAGTAAAATTCATTGATCCAAGACAAATGAAAATAGGATAAACGAAGAGGATTAGCAAAGTAATCCCGCAGATTAACACCGTACGACGACCAATTCTATCGGAAATGTAAGCCGATATCGGAAATATTATCATCATAACAACCAATATGATACTACTGACAATAGTGCTTTGCTGATTACTATATCCAAGCGTTTGCATAAAATTACCGATAAATACCGTCGAGGTATAAAAAGGTGCCGTAACCTGTATTAGTTGAGATTTGATCTTACATTTAATAAAAATTACGTATTAAAAATACAGATAAAAAAATGGAAGGTCACAATGCACTTAAATCAAAAAATAATAAAGCCAAAATTAGGTTTACTTGAATTAGCTAAGAGTCTTGGTAGTATATCATCAGCATGTAAAGCGATGGGATATAGTAGAGATAGTTATTACAGATTTAAAGAACTGTATGAAACTGGTGGCGAAGAAGCGTTGTATGAAATTAGTCGAAGAAAGCCAATAATAGCGAATAGAGTTGATCCAGCGATAGAGAAGGCAGTAATGGATATGGCAATAGAATATCCAGCATATGGTCAGCTAAGAGTATCAAATGAGCTTAAGAAGAGTGGTATACTTGTATCACCTGGAGGAGTGAGATCAATTTGGCTACGTAATGATTTAAACAATATCAGTAAAAGGCTTAAAGCATTAGAAGCAAAGATGGCTCAAGATGGGATTGTTCTTACTGAAGCTCAGTTACAAGTACTAGAGAAGCGTCGTAATGAAAAAGAAGCACATGGAGAAATTGAGACGCAGCATCCAGGTTATCTAGGATGTCAGGATACGTATTATGTAGGTAATTTTAAAGGTATAGGTAAGGTTTATTCTCAGGTATTTATTGATAGCTATACTAGGGTAGCGGATGCTAAACTATATACTGATAAAACAGCAATTACTGCTGCTGATATGCTTAATGACCGGGTGTTACCATGGTATGAGAGCCAAGGGATACCAATACTGCGTATTCTTACAGATCGTGGGTCAGAATATAAGGGCAATATAGAGCATCATGCTTTTGAGTTATTTCTTAGCATAGAAGGTATAGAACATACTACAACTAAGGCATATTCTCCCCAAACAAATGGTATGTGTGAGCGTTTTAATAAAACCATGAAACAAGAATTCTTTGATACGGCTATGCGAAAAAAGATTTATACAGATCTTGATGATTTACAATTAGATCTTGATATTTGGTTAGAGCATTTCAATAATGAAAGACCTCATTCTGGTAAATATTGTTATGGGAAAACTCCTATGCAAACTTTTCAGGATAGTAAGAAATTAGCTGTTGAAAAGAATAATGAAATTTTGTATCTTGATTATATATCTGACAGTCAAAATTTAACTGACAATCAGGTACAAAATTTATAGTGTCTGTAAGATTAAATCTTGACTTCTACACGTAACCGTAATATAGAGACCAAGTGCTATAATTAACTCCTTTGGGTATTTTGTTAATATTTCACTTAAAGGAAAACGCGCTAGCCTTCCGCTTTCTTTAGCTTTTTTGTAGATAGGGCTTTCAGATAGGTTTTTTCTAATATATAAACCTACTGAACTGATAAATAATCCTGCAATAAAAGGAATTCTCCAGCCCCATTCAAATAACATATCAGCATGCATAAAGTAAGAAAAGCTAGTATCAGTTATAAGTCCAAGCAGCATACCGCCGCACATACTAACGAAAGAGGCACTGCCTGCAAGCCCACGCTGTTCGAGCGAAGCATGTTCAACAATATAAGAGATACAACCGCTAAATTCACTTCCTAAGGAAAAGCCTTGGATAAGCCTTATAATAGTTAGAATAATAGGGGTCGCAATTCCTATAGTTTTACAGCTAGGAAGAAATCCTATTCCTGCCGTCGGGACTGTCATAGTTATAATACCAACTACTAAAGCAATACGTCTGCCGAATTTATCACCTATATTACCAAAAATTATGCCTCCTAGAGGGCGCACTATAAAACCTGCAGCGAATACCGCAAAAGTTAAGGTATCACGCATTTCGGTATCCGGAAAAAAATGCTGGCCTATAATATAAGCAAATTGAGCATATAATGCATAATCATACCACTCAAGGGCATTACCAATCATGCCCGATATTATTACTTTTTTCATTAATTTATTTTATTGATATTGCCAGAATAACATGAGGAATATTTTACATTCTCAAGTAAAAATACTTTATCTAAGTTTTTCATGTCCTAATTTCCTATCTAATTTGACGTTTGTTTTAGTGGGAGTGAATATTGTATTTTGTTTAAATTTTTGTATTTTTTCTTGAGATAGTAGATTTTCATTATTATTAGATATTTTCTCTATGATTTGATTAATATTTTTTTGTTTTAATTGCACCACTTTATCGTTATTTAAAATTAATTCACCAATTTTTTCACCGAATTGAGGTGCATATTTTATGGCAAAAATTGAAGCGGGTATAACTACAATAGAAAAAGCTGCCCCCGCTGTTGCAACACTAATTGCTCCAACTAAAAGAGTACAAACAGCACCGGCAATTTTACCCATAGCCTGTTTAAAAATGTTACTTTTTTTCGTAAGTTCTGAAGATATTTCTAATACTTTACTAAATTCTTGTTGTATATAAGTGCTTACTTCATTAGGAGTATTATACTTATTTATGCCGTATCTCAAAGAGATTCTAAATAATTTTACGTGCAATTGAGCATAATTAATTATCTCATCAAATTTTTTTTCTTTTAAAAGAGCTTTAAATACATTTTTTATTTTTACTTTTTCTTCCATGCTTATTTTTTCAGTTCCGAAATACATTTCTACTAAATTTTCTGCTACGATATCTTGTGATTGTTCAGAAATGTCTTGGTTATTCCCATCTTCCGGAGCAATCATAATTGCAAATAATTGCAGAGCCAGAGAAAAACTATCATCATTAATAACCCTTAATTTTAAATAATTTTTAAGTTTTAAAATACATTGCTTTATATATGTTTTAGCTTCAGGTTTAGAATTAAGCCTTATTGAGTAATCTATAGCAAGTATATTTGCTAAAGTAGAGCAGGTAACATCTGTAAGATTATTGGCAAAATTATTGATAATATCCTTCTTAAATAAAGTGGTATTTATATTATCAAGTATAATTATATTACTCATGTTGAAGATAGTTCTCTGATATATAAAATTAATTTAGCATAAATAAGATTAGGTGGGTGATCTACCGAAAGCTTATAAATATTTTTAGGCGTTAATATTTCTTCATTGCGCACTCTTACAAATGATATAAGTGTATTAGGAGGCATATAAGAATAAATTTCATGAAATATTTTCAGAAAAATTATAAAATCTACGGTTGCATATTTTATATTTATACTATAATTATTTATACGGATAGTTTCACTTTCATTATCAATTGTCGGAATATTATTTTTAAAAAAGACTGAATTTATGGATACGTCTATAGGTTCTATTAGATTATATTTTTCTCCTAAACTTTTTATTTTAGGAATCAATTCTTGATAATTTAAACAATTCGATTTATTCGGTACAGTTAGATCGATATATTTTTTATAAGATTCTAAAATCTCTTCTTTAGAATTAGTAACAGAATAAAGTTTTAAAATTTCTTCTGTTAAATTTTCTTGAGCAATTTGTTTATTAAGCATTGATTGCTTATATTCTTGCTGTAAATTTTTTATCACCCAGACCATTAGTGACGTAAAAAAGAAAAATATAATAAACTGGAAGAATATAAGATTCTTTAAATACATAATATATTTTTCAAACATTACTTATATACCACTAATAAATGAAGAGTAGAATTTAAATTATTAAGTTTTTACATCAATTATATTAACAGATAACGGAATCTCTACTTTACCCGACATATCAATTATTTTATCATTATATATAACATAATCTATATATAAATGAGATAATCTATTTTTTACATTTTGCATATGCTCATTTAGCGTTTCAAGGGATTTATCTAAAGTTAAACCTTGGGTATTATATTTAAGTAATAACTTAATTAGTAAATGCCTTTTTGAGACTAGTAAAATATTATCTATATTTGTTAATTCCCATTTAATTTCTTTAACTTTGAAAGCCGGGTTAAGAGTAATAATAAGTTTTTCAAGTAAGTCAAACGGCAACGGTACCGGTGCATCTAATAACTTCTCTATTACATACAAATCCGCAAGGCTAGTAGTATTCTTAATATAAGGGTATTTATATCTTATATTATCATACTCTTGATTAGTCGCATAATATTTTTCATTAATTAGGCTAGTATCTTTATAATTCCTAATAGTATTATATTTTATAATGCCTGAAACAAAGGCTAATGTAATAAGTAAAATAGTTAATAGTTTAAACGTCAAGTTTTTTATAGCAACTAAATTTTTTATTGATTTTAAATAATTATTAGAAGCGGGGTAGTGTTTATATTTTAGAATTAATTTACTAATATTTGCATCTATTAATTTTGTACTTTCTAAATTCGGCTCATCTAATATATTATCGGTTAAGATAAAGATTTTCTCGTAATCTTCAAAATTTGCTTTTTCTAATAAGGACTTTAATTCTTCATCTACTATAAGAATTATACAAACTTCTTTCTTAAGGTTGGTGATATAGTTTTTAAATAATATAAAGCAATCATTAATTTCCTGTTCTATAATACCTTGTACATAGCTGGCGGTTTTATCAAACGGATAATCGAAATTTCTAATCGTAATTATATTATTTTTGTGTTTAATAATAAATTTTATACCACTAACTTGTGTAGCAAATACACAAATTTGAAAATAATTTGCGTACTTATTATTTTCTATGTTTTGAACTATTCTATTAATAATAATTTGTAGTTCTAAAGATAAGAAATATATTCCTTTGAAATTAAGTAATCTATTTCCAATAACGCATGAAACTATATCGCTTAACGGTGATTCAACAGGGCAGGAAGCAATCAAAGTCGACCAAATCTCACTTGGCTTAGACGTAACTTCATAAACACAGTGTGCTACAATATCTTCTTTCTTAAAATAACCTTCTATAAACTGTTTTATAGGATCGATCTTAACTAAGGACTGTAATATGGGGATTTGATCATGGCGTATTTTACAACCAGCGCAGTCAAGTAAAAAATAAATATCACCTTTAGGAAATTTACTAAAAAAGTTTTTATATAAATTTGAGTCTGTTTGTTGCTCTGAAGGAATAAACAATTTATCTAATATTTTATCTTTGAAAAAGGCACTTAGGAAAACACCTTTATTACCTAATAAAACTATAATATTTTTTTTCATAGTAAGACGATTGAAAATATTTTTCATAAATAAGTTTATTTTAATCACAATTCATTATATTTTTACTGTAGTTTATTGAGTTAAACTTTTTTACATTATTGCTCATCGCTCACTTATTAACTATATTCATAGCTTCTCGCTTATAGTATTAAAAGTTAACCGAATTGACTACACATTTAAATTATTAGACTTAGCACAATATATATGACTAAATTTACCACTGAAGAAGTTAGAAGTAAATTTATAAGTTACTTTAAAACAAATAATCATACGCATGTAGCGGCAAGCCCACTTATTCCACACAACGACCCAAGTATGATGTTCGTTAATTCTGGAATGGTACAATTTAAAAATATCTTTACTGGAGCAGAAAAAAGACCCTATGACAAAGCGGTAACTAGTCAAAAATCACTCCGGGCGGGTGGAAAACATAATGACCTCGAAAATGTCGGCTACACTGCAAGACACCACACATTTTTTGAGATGTTAGGTAATTTCTCTTTCGGTGACTACTTTAAAGAGCAAGCTATATATTATGCTTGGAATTTATTAACCAAAGAGTTTGAATTACCTAAAGATAAGCTCTATGCAACAGTTTACCACACTGACGATGAAGCGGTTTCTTACTGGAAGAAAATAGCAGGATTTAGTGATGATCGCATAATTAGAATTAAAACAAACGATAATTTCTGGTCGATGGGAGATACAGGACCTTGCGGTCCTTGTTCCGAGATATTTTATGATCACGGTGAACAAATATACGGCGGATTGCCTGGGACTAAAAACGAAGACGGCGACAGGTTTATTGAGATCTGGAATATGGTATTTATGCAATACGAGCAGGTCGATAAAAATACCAGAATAGAATTGCCTAAGAAGTCGATCGATACCGGAATGGGCCTTGAGCGTATGACGGCAGTATTGCAACACGTTAATAATAACTACGATATAGATTTATTTCAGGATTTAATTAATTTTACCGAAAACATAGTAAAGGTAAAAGCCTGTGCAGAAGCTAAGTTTTCATACCGAGTTATTGCTGATCATTTACGAGCCTGCAGCTTTTTAATAGCCGACGGAATTGTGCCGTCAAATGAGGGACGGGGTTACGTACTACGCCGCATTATGAGAAGAGCTATGCGTCACGCTCATTTACTAGGGAGTAAAGAGCCGTTAATGTATAAATTATTGCCGAAACTTGTTGATTTAATGGGCAATACTTATCCTGAACTAAAAAGAGCTGAAAGCTTTATAAGCAGCATTTTAGAACAAGAAGAGATTAGATTTAAGACCACATTAGAGCGAGGCTTAAAGCTACTTTCGGAAGAAACTGAAACGCTTAAGCAAGGTAATCAACTAAGCGGAGAAGTAGCATTTAAATTATACGACACTTACGGATTTCCTCTAGATTTAACAGAAGATATCTTAAAAAATCGTGGTATTTTCGTTGATCACGAAGGCTTTGAGCAACAAATGCTAATCCAAAAAGAGCGAGCTAGAAAATCATGGCTCGGATCAGGTGAATCTAAAACCGATCAATTATGGTTTGATCTCAAAGCGGAGCATGGTAGTACGGAATTTTTAGGATATAATCTTAACGAGGCAGAAGGAAAAATAATTGCCTTGATCCAAGATAATAAATTAGTAAATGATGTTAGTGCGTCAGAGACGCATTTCCTCTTGATCGCAAACCAAACGCCTTTTTACGGTGAGTCAGGCGGACAAATGGGTGATATCGGGATGATTACTAGTAAAGGCGTTGAGATAAAGGTATTAGATACTTTAAAATATCTAGGTTCTATCATAGTTCATAAATGTATATTAAAAAAAGGTAAAGCCGTTATAGGCGAGAATGCTAATTTTAGTATCGACGTTAAATATAGGCAGAATTTACGAATTCATCACTCGGCAACGCATATTCTGCATGCAGCACTCCATGAGGTAGTTGGTAGACATATAACTCAAAAAGGATCGCTCGTTGCCCCTGCTTATCTACACTTTGATATTAGCCACCCCAAAGCTTTAACTAATGATGAAATTACTATAATTGAAGATAAAGTAAATGAAATTATTAGAAGTAATTTTGAGGTAGATACGACGCTTATGTCTACAGAAGACGCTATAAAACAAGGAGCTATGGCGTTATTCGGCGAAAAATATGACTCTGAGGTTAGAGTGGTTAAAATGGGCGAAACTTCGCTAGAGCTATGCGGTGGTACGCACGTTAGACGCACCGGTGATATCGGCTGTTTTAAAATAATTAGCGAATCGGCTATCGCCGCAGGAATTCGAAGAATTGAAGCAGTTTGCGGTGAATTCGTGATTAAGTTAATCAGAGAAAAAGAAGCAATACTTAAAGCAGTAGAAACTAGCCTAAAGACTAACAAGAACGAACTTATTACCAAAGTTAACAATATTTTAGAACGTAACAAAGTGCTTGAAAAGGAACTTGAAAAAACTTATTTAGCAAATTTAGATTTAAGCTTAGAGCAGATTAAAAAGCAAGCTGAAGAAATAAACGGTGTTAAATTAATTTATCAGTATATAAAAAATTCGGATAATAAAATACTACGTCAAGCTGCTGAGAATTTGAGCAATAAAGCAGAAGATTTAGTAGTAGTATATATTGCAGATAATAGCTGTAAATTATCCATTACGGTTGCAATAAGTAAAACTATAACTAATAAATTTAATGCCGGTATAATCGCAAAAGAGTTATCCTTATTTTTAGGCGGTAGTGGCGGGGGAGGGCAGCCTAGCATTGCCCAAGCAGGCGGAAGCGATTTAAGCAAATTACCGAAAGTTAAAGAAAAAATACAAAGCTTGTTAAAGATCTAGCACAACTTTAAATTAAAAAAATATTTTTACTGTTGTACTATTAGACCTAATATATTTGATAAATGGCAAGAAATATCCGGTTATTTGGCAATAATTTCAGGTTTCAATAACGGCATAAATATATAAAAATGCTTTAGTTAATCTTTGACTAGAGTAGAGCAAACTGATAAAATAGAGCTAAAAAAATGCTTAAAGCTAGCTTCAGCCTTAAAATTAAAGAGAAAATTATTGTAGAAAAAGAGATGATAAAGAAGGTATTAATCTAGAAGCAATTATAAAAATAACAAACTTACTTAAAGAAGAGATTTAGAAATCAAAGTAAAAATCCTACCTTCTCCAATATTTATAACGGTATTTTATTACAATTTATTAAAGACATTATGAATGAAATTTTTGAAGTACCAGGCGGTGAAAGTAAAGTTTTATTGCATTGCTGTTGTGTTCCTTGTGTTGGACCTTTAATGGAACAAATGATAAATAGCAGTATTAATTTTACGCTATTTTTCTATAATCCTAATATCCACCCTAAAAAAGAATATGAGCTACGCAAAAACGAAAATATACGTTTTGCCGAGAAGCATAGTATTGAATTTATCGATGCTGACTACGATCCACAAAATTGGTTTAGACGCGCTAAAGGGTTAGAGTTTGAGCCAGAAAGAGGCAAACGTTGCTCTATGTGTTTTGATATGCGTTTTGAGCGTACAGCTTTATATGCATATGAGAACAGTTTTAAGGTTATAACTAGCTCTCTTGGTATTTCTAGATGGAAAGATATGAATCAAATTAATGAGGCTGGAATTAAAGCGGCATCACATTACGACGGCATAACTTATTGGACGTACAATTGGCGTAAGGATGGCGGTGCAAGTCGGATGTATGAAATCGCTAAGGAAGAACATTTTTATAAACAAGAATTCTGCGGGTGTATTTATTCTTTGCGAGATAGTAATAAGTGGCGAGCATCTAACGGTCGTCCTGAAATTGAAATCGGTAAAGAGTATTATTAATACGCTTACTTACATCAATAAATCGTTTATGCTATAATGATTTGATCAATTTTATAAATAGTATAATCTAGCTAATCTAGACGTATCGGAGTTTAATATGAATAAATGGCAATTACACGAAGCAAAAAATAAGCTAAGTAATATTATTGATACAGCAATGCAAGGTACACCGCAATGCATTACAAAAAGGGGAGAAGAGGCAGTTGTAATTATTAGTATAAAAGACTATAAGCAACTTACTAAACAAAAACCTGATTTTAAGGAATATTTATTGAGTATACCTAAGAATGATGATTTAGTTATTGAAAGAGCAAAAGGATATGCTAGAGATTTTGAATTATGAAATATTTATTAGATACTAATGTTGTATCTGAATCCAAAAGAAAAAACCCAATTCTCAAGTAGCAGCATGGTTTTCAATTGTTCATTCTAGTCAATTACACTTAAGTTGTATAACCATAGGTGAAATAAAAAAGGAATATTAAAATTAGCAAAAAAAGATAATACAGCAAGTTTGAAATTAGAAAAATGGTTAGAAGGAATAATCATAGAATATAATGAAAGAATCCTTAATATTGACAAAGAAATATGCGAAGAATGGGGTGAATTAATGAGTATAGACGGTACTAATTTAATTGATGCTTTAATAGCTGCTCAAGCAAAACAAAATAATATGATATTAGTTACTAGGAATACTAAGCATTATAACATGTTTAACATTAAAATATTCGATCCTTTTAACTGATCAAAAATTTCTCTCCAACAATAACAATCCTATGAAAAAATTATCATTTCAACAAATTATACTGACGCTGCAAAGTTACTGGCAGAATTACGGTTGTGCCATATTACAGCCTTATGATGCTCATGTTGGAGCAGGTACTTTTCACCCCGCAACAGTACTTCGTTGCCTAGGTCCAAAGCCTTGGTCGGTAGCTTATGTACAGCCGTCAAGAAGACCAGGGGACAGTAGATATGGCATGCATCCTAACAGAATGCAACATTACTATCAGTTTCAGGTTATCCTAAAGCCTTCACCCGATAATATTCAGGAGCTATATCTTAGAAGTTTGGAATGCTTAGGGATAGATTTAAAAGCTCACGATATTAGGTTTGTTGAAGATGATTGGGAATCACCGACGCTTGGAGCGTCAGGACTCGGCTGGGAAGTATGGTGTGACGGTATGGAAGTGTCGCAATTTACTTATATGCAGCAAATCGGTGGTATCGAATGCAGACCGGTTGCCGGCGAAATCACTTATGGCTTAGAACGTCTTGCTCTATATATTCAGGGAATCGATGAGGTGAAAGAACTTGATTGGAACGGTCAAACAAGAGAAAAGGCTCTAAAATACGGTGAAATTGATTTTGATGCTGAGCGGCAATTTTCAAGATATAATTTAGAGCTTGCCGATAGTGAAATGTTATTGCGTCATTTCAAGGATAGCGAAGAACAATGTCAGAGATTAATTGAAAATAATTTACCTATACCGGCTTATGATGAATGCCTTAAGGCGAGCCATACATTTAATCAATTGAATGCGTTAGGTGTAATTAGTGTAACAGAGCGTGCTTCATATGTTTTAAAGGTGCGTCATTTAGCTAAAATTTGTTGTATAAAATGGTTGGAGTTAAGCGGTGAGTGAATTATTATTAGAGCTATTTAGCGAAGAAATACCGGCTTTTATGCAAAAAGATGCCGAAGAAGGTTATTTAAATATATTTACCAAAATTTTTAAAGAAAACGAAATATTTGCAAAATTTCTAGTATTTTCAGGACCCCGTAGGATAACGCTGCATGCTACATATTTGCCAAAAGTAACTCTACCGAAAGAACTCGAGATTAAAGGACCAAGCACTGACACACTGGAAGCAGCAATTAACGGGTTCTGTAAAGCTCATAATGTTAGCAAATTAGAACTTAATACTAAATTAATTAATAACCACTTATATTATTTTTATATTAAAAAAATAGAAGAAAAACAGATTAAAGAAATTTTGCCTGAAATTATTGTAGAGGCTATTAATAAATATAATTGGGCAAAATCGATGTTTTGGGGTGATTACAAAATAAAATGGGCGAGACCGCTGCGAAATATTTTATGCATATTTGACAGTGAAATATTACCCCTACAATTCGGTCATTTAACGGCTAATAATGTTACGTTCGGACATCGTCTTCTAGATAATAAAAAACTTGAAGTAAAAGATTTTGAAGATTATAAAAGTAAGCTTTTAGAAAATAGCGTTATTTTAGAAAGATTGAAGAGAGAAGAAATAATAAAAACCGGTTTATTAGAGCAGGCAAATGCTTATAATTTAACCGTAAAAGAAGATACACGTTTAATTGAAGAAGTAGCAGGGCTTAGTGAATTTCCGGTAGTATTATGTGGAACAATATCACAAAAATTTTTAGAGCTACCTAAAGAGGTGCTAATTTCATCAATGCGCACTCATCAGAAATATTTTTGTCTGTTTGATAAGCAAGGAAATTTTGCGCCATATTTTCTATTTGTTAGTAACGGTAAATTTGCTAATAGCGAGCTGGTCGTGCAAGGTAATGAGAAAGTATTATCGGCAAGGCTTTCCGATGCTCTATATTTTTACAAGCAGGATATATCTAAAACTTTAGAATCAAATTTAGAAAAACTTACGGCTGTAACATTTCATACAAAACTTGGTAGTTTAAAGGAAAAAGTAGAACGTATAACTCAAATTTGTGAATATATAGCACCTAATAATAGCGATTTAATTACGGCAGCTAGACTTTGCAAAAGCGATCTCGTTTCTGAAATGGTTGGGGAATTTCCCGAGCTGCAAGGCATTGTAGGATACTATTATGCAAAACATGAAGGCTTAAACGAGGAAATTGCAACAGCAATCAGAGATCATTATAAACCGCAAGGTATCATTGATAGCGTGCCGATAGGTAATGCTGCATTACTTGCAGTTACAGATAAATTAGATAGTCTAGTCGGTTTAATGATAGCAGGCGAAGCTCCTAGCGGTTCAGGCGATCCGTATGCATTAAGGCGTCAGGTATTTGGAATTATAAGGATAATAATTGAGAATAAATTAGATATAAATTTAGAAGATCTAATTAATTTTTCCCTGAAGTTATTTAAGAATACATCTAATAAAGATAGGGATTTAATAATATCATTTTTTGAAGAAAGAGCAAAATTTTACTTTAAAAATGAATATGATATTTCATTAATTAATGCCGTTCTAGATTTAAATTTTGCAAATATAAAATTTAAGCTTGATGCATTAAAAGAATTTTTAGAAAAAGAAGACGGGAAGCAATTGTTAAATGCTTATAAAAGAGCAAGTAATATACTTGGAAACCAGAATATTAATGGAATGGTTGATACGAGGCTATTTAATACCCAGCCTGAAAAAGAATTATTTGAAGTAACCCAAAAGATTTTACCGCAAATTACCGATAGTATAAGTAGCAAAGATTATAGTAAGGCATTAAATTTATTGCAGAGTTTATCAACGCCGATTACTAGCTTTTTTGATAACGTACTCGTTAATGATCCTGATCCAAAGATTGCTGAAAATCGTTTATTACTGTTACAAGATATTTGTAGATTATTCCATAAAATAGCTAAATTTAATCGTTTATGATCAAGCATGCAGCCACATTTATAAAGTCAGGTAAAGTAGTAGTATTCCCGACTGAAACGGTATATGGAATAGGGGCTGATGCTACTAATCATCAGGCATGTCTAAAGATTTTTCAATTCAAAAACCGCCCTGCTATTAATCCGCTTATTGTACATGTTGCTTCTATAGAGCAAGCAAAAGAGATAGGGGAGTTTAACTATATGGCTGAAAAAATAGTAGAAAAATTTTGGCCTGGTCCTTTATCTATAGTTGTTCCTTTGAAAAAAAAGGCAAATATTGCCCCCGCAGTTATGGCAGGACTCAAAACTATAGCAATTCGAATGCCGTCGCACCCGCTAGCGTTACAACTTATAAAACAATCAGGAAAGCCGATAGCTGCCCCGAGTGCTAACCCTTCAAACTATATTAGTCCAACCAGAGCGGAACATGTAATAAAGCATTTTGAAGATAACGAAGAAATTTTTATTTTAACTCCTGAAGATTATCGGTCTGAATATGGCTTAGAATCAACCATAATAGATATTACAACTAATACTATTACAATACTTCGAGAAGGGTTTATAACGGCCGAAACTTTAGAAAAAGCCTTTGATATTAAAATTTATAAAGCATCAGAAAATAGTACTATAAAAGCTCCTGGAATGCTTTCAAAACATTATTCACCAATAGTACCTATTAGATTAAATGCTACAACTTTAAACGGTAAAGAAATAGGGTTAAATTTTGGCGATAGTAAACTTAAGGGATTATTTTCATTAAATTTAAGCGATAAAAATGATTTAGTAGAAGCAGCGGCTAATCTTTATAATTATTTAAGATTATTAGATGATTATGCTACTGCTCATGATGTAGAAGGTATTGCAGTTGCGCCTATACCTTTGATAAATATAGGTGCTGCTATTAACGATAGATTAAAACGTGCTGCAAATAACTAATTATTTTTTATCACTATCTTTATTTGTATTAGTTGAGATTTGATCTTACATTTAATAAAAATTACGTATTAAAAATACAGATAAAAAAATGGAAGGTCACAATGCACTTAAATCAAAAAATAATAAAGCCAAAATTAGGTTTACTTGAATTAGCTAAGAGTCTTGGTAGTATATCATCAGCATGTAAAGCGATGGGATATAGTAGAGATAGTTATTACAGATTTAAAGAACTGTATGAAACTGGTGGCGAAGAAGCGTTGTATGAAATTAGTCGAAGAAAGCCAATAATAGCGAATAGAGTTGATCCAGCGATAGAGAAGGCAGTAATGGATATGGCAATAGAATATCCAGCATATGGTCAGCTAAGAGTATCAAATGAGCTTAAGAAGAGT
Organism: Rickettsia endosymbiont of Argas persicus; assembly: GCA_050920645.1. Lineage (GTDB taxonomy): Bacteria > Pseudomonadota > Alphaproteobacteria > Rickettsiales > Rickettsiaceae > Rickettsia. The sequence continues at coordinate 1,948,727 of CP133316.1, forward strand.
GGTATACTTGTATCACCTGGAGGAGTGAGATCAATTTGGCTACGTAATGATTTAAACAATATCAGTAAAAGGCTTAAAGCATTAGAAGCAAAGATGGCTCAAGATGGGATTGTTCTTACTGAAGCTCAGTTACAAGTACTAGAGAAGCGTCGTAATGAAAAAGAAGCACATGGAGAAATTGAGACGCAGCATCCAGGTTATCTAGGATGTCAGGATACGTATTATGTAGGTAATTTTAAAGGTATAGGTAAGGTTTATTCTCAGGTATTTATTGATAGCTATACTAGGGTAGCGGATGCTAAACTATATACTGATAAAACAGCAATTACTGCTGCTGATATGCTTAATGACCGGGTGTTACCATGGTATGAGAGCCAAGGGATACCAATACTGCGTATTCTTACAGATCGTGGGTCAGAATATAAGGGCAATATAGAGCATCATGCTTTTGAGTTATTTCTTAGCATAGAAGGTATAGAACATACTACAACTAAGGCATATTCTCCCCAAACAAATGGTATGTGTGAGCGTTTTAATAAAACCATGAAACAAGAATTCTTTGATACGGCTATGCGAAAAAAGATTTATACAGATCTTGATGATTTACAATTAGATCTTGATATTTGGTTAGAGCATTTCAAGGCATCGTCAAGTTAAGAGAGATGTAAATTTAAGTATTGAGCGATTGAAAGGAATGATTTATAGAATAGTAGTAACCATTTATCAATAAATCTTAACGTTATGCATATTACTCAAACCCTGAAGAGACATCGTTTTCCAGCAAGCATCATTAGCCATACAGTATGGTTATATCATCGCTTTAATAATAGTTACCGAGATGTTCAAGAACAGATGGCGTATCGAGGTATTATTTTAAGTCATGAGACTGTAAGATTTTGGTGCAATAAATTTGCGATTTATTTTCAAGCTGTCATCAGAAAGAGAGAGAGGAAAGCAACTGACAAATGGCATTTAGATGAGATGAACATCAAGATCAAAGGCGAAGTATTCATATTATGGAGAGCTGTTGACTCCAAGGGGCATGAATTAGAAATATTATTGCAGAAGCGTCGTAACAAGAAATCAGCTATTCGCTTTTTATCAAGATTATTGGGTAATTATCCAACTCCAAGAGTAATTGTTACTGATAAGCTCAGGAGTTACATTAAACCGATTAAGCTTATGTGTCCTAACACTGAACATCGTACTAGTAAGAGACTAAATAACTGTGTTGAAAATGCTCATCAGCCAACTCGACGAAAGGAAAAAATATTGATTAAATTTAAGCATCCTAATTCAGCACAATGTATATTATCACTGATGGGCAAAGTCAGAAATATATTTGCCGTCAATGTTGGACGATATACTAAAACCGCACCAGAGCAAAGAATTGCATTTGCATCCGCTAAATCTATTTGGGATGAAGCTACTCAAAGACTTCTTGCTGCCTGAAATATAAAAACATAGTACTTTTTGAAACCAATTTACTTAACTTGACGGTGCCATGCATAGCGTTAAGATTTATTGATAAATGGTTACTGCTATTCTATAAATCATTCCTTTCAATCGCTCAATACTTAAATTTACATCTCTCTTAGCTTGACGATGCCCTTTTTGAGACCAATTTACTTAACTTGACGGTGCCTAATTTTCTCCAAATAATTGATCAATAAGCTTGCTACCATACTCAGAATTTCCTCCTTGGTTACCTCTTAAATCAAAAACTATTATATTCTTTTTTCTAAAGTTTTTAATTGTAGCAAGAAGTAAGTTAAAATTTTGTTGTTGTAATCTATTTAAATCAAAACTAGGTAAATCTATCCAAACAATATTTTTAGAAAAATACTTAATTTGAAATGGTTTAGTATTAGAAGGTAATATTTTTAGTGTCTCATTATACCAATTAACGCTTAAGTGAGGGTCATTAAAAGTATCGGCAAAAGACTTTATAATTTGTTTATTATCTTGAGGTGTATTACTAGTAGCTCTTTGTGCTTTTATATAATTATATTCAAGATTTTTCTTAAATGTAGGATCTCCTTTATTAAGAATACCGGGATGGCTTTCTTGAATTTCATTATAAATATATTTAAGATCGCTGTTTCTGTGATTACTATTTTGACAGCTAGTTAAAAAAATAATGATAAAAAATATATGAAGAAACAGCATATTTAAATCAAATGATTGAATTTTCTTAAATCTAAGTCTATCAAAATTGCTTTATTGCTTTCCACGATTGGAGTAGGCTATTTTGATTGTAAAAAGAATGAGTCTTATGAAGAAATTAAAAAATTTGCATTGCAAGCTTGGCAGCGACCTACTCTCCCATGCCTTATGACATAGTACCATTAGCGCTATGAGGTTTCACGTTCGAGTTCGGGATGGGATCGTGTGTTTCACTCATGCTATAACTACCAAGCTAGCAATACAAACTTTTTAAATAGTAGATTTGTATTGATTTGCTGTTAGTGCTGTTGCAAAACTTAATCATAAGTTTTTATATCACAGTTTGTATCTTGAGATCCCATGGACAAGCCGCAGGATGACATTATATTTTACTGGATTCCCGCCTTATAAAGTCACGCAACAACACTTTATTAATTGATAAAGCTATTTTAACCTGATAACTTTGTGAGTTGATACTTACACGTTTGTAGAATAAACACTATATACATGTGTAATCTCACAGCAAAGTAAATCAATCGAGCTATTAGTATCAGTTAGCTACACGCATTACTGCGCTTCCACACCTGACCTATCAACGTGGTGGTCTTCCACGGCTCTAATGGGGAAGTCTAGTTTTGAGGTGGGTTTCCTGCTTAGATGCATTCAGCGGTTATCCCTTCCGTACTTAGCTACCCAGCCGTGCCATTGGCATGACAACTGGTCCACCAGGGGTACGTCCACCTCGGTCCTCTCGTACTAAAGGCAGATCCTCTCAAACTTCCTACACCCACGGCAGATAGGGACCGAACTGTCTCACGACGTTCTAAACCCAGCTCACGTACCACTTTAATCGGCGAACAGCCGAACCCTTGGGACCTTCTCCAGCCCCAGGATGTGATGAGCCGACATCGAGGTGCCAAACGATTTCGTCGCTATGGACGCTTGGAAGTCATCAGCCTGTTATCCCCGGAGTACCTTTTATTCGTTGAGCGATGGCCCTTCCACTCGGGACCACCGGATCACTATGACCGACTTTCGTCTCTGCTCGTCTTGTCAGACTCACAGTCAGGCTAGCTTATGCCATTGCACTCTAAAAGTTGATTTCCGACCAACCTGAGCTAACCATCGCGCGCCTCCGTTACTCTTTGGGAGGCGACCGCCCCAGTCAAACTACCCACCATGCATTGTCTCGGACCCTGATTCAAGGATCACGGTTAGATGTCAAGAACCAAAAGGGTGGTATCTCAAGGGTGACTCCACAAAGGCTGACGCCTCTGCTTCGTAGTCTCCCACCTATCCTGCACATTTGATTCCTAACACCAGTGCAAAGCTATAGTAAAGGTTCACGGGGTCTTTCCGTCTGACCGCGGGAACTCCGCATCTTCACGGAGAATTCAATTTCGCTGAGTCGATACTGGAGACAGTGGGGAAATCGTTACGCCATTCGTGCGGGTCGGAACTTACCCGACAAGGAATTTCGCTACCTTAGGACCGTCATAGTTACGGCCGCCGTTCACTGGGACTTCAATTCAGAGCTTTGCACCCCTCCTCTTAATCTTCCAGCACTGGGCAGGCGTCAGACCCTATACTTCGTCTATTGACTTTGCAGAGCCCTGTGTTTTTAATAAACAGTCGCTACCCCCTAGCTTGTGCCACCTACAAATAGTTGCCTATATGCAGGTCATCTTTCTTCCGAAGTTACAGATGCAATTTGCCTAGTTCCTTCAGCATCGTTCTCTCAAGCGCCTTGGTATACTCTACCTGTCCACCTGTGTCGGTTTCGGGTACGGTCTATATGAAGGTGTTATTTCCTGGAAAATATTCGCTGCATAATCAATCCAATAAGACTATACAACTTACTATTTTCGTCACATCCTTCAGGTTCAGGAATGTTAACCTGATTCCCATCGATTACGCCTTTCAGCCTCACCTTAGGGGCCGACTAACCTTGCGCAGATTAACTTTACGCAAGAACCCTTGGACTTTCGGCGAGAATGTTTCTCACATTCTTTATCGCTACTTATGTCAGCATTCTCACTTCCGATACCTCCAGCAAACCTTACGGTTCACCTTTACAGGCTTACGGAACGCTCCGCTACCATTCACACCAAATGTGTGAATCCGCATCTTCGGTACATGACTTAAGCCCCGTTACATTGTTGGCGCAAGAAAACTTATTTAGACTAGTGAGCTATTACGCTTTCTTTAAATGATGGCTGCTTCTAAGCCAACATCCTAGTTGTTTTGATCTTCTCACATCCTTTTAACACTTAGTCATGATTTAGGGACCTTAGATGGCGGTCTGGGCTTTTTCCCTCTCGACTATGGACCTTAGCACCCATAGTCTGTCTGCTATGCTATACTCATCGGCATTCGGAGTTTGATTGAGTTTAGTAAGTCTGTAGGACCCCCTAGCTCATTCAGTGCTCTACCTCCGATGGTAACTGCTATAACGCTCTACCTAAATAGATTTCGCGGAGAACCAGCTATATCCGAGTTTGATTGGCCTTTCACCCCTAACCACAGCTCATCCCCTACTTTTTCAACAGTAGTGGGTTCGGTCCTTCAGCGGATTTTACTCCGCTTTCAACCTGGCCATGGCTAGATCACCCGGTTTCGGGTCTAATTTATCTAACTATAATCGCCCTGTTCAGACTCGCTTTCGCTACGCCTACACCTAACGGCTTAAGCTCGCTAGATAAACTAAGTCGCTGACCCATTATACAAAAGGTACGCCGTCACAAGACATAAATGCTTGCTCCGACTGCTTGTAAGCATTCGGTTTCAGATACTATTTCACTCCCCTTGTCAGGGTACTTTTCACCTTTCCCTCACGGTACTTGTTCACTATCGGTCACTAGAGAGTACTTAGGCTTAGAGGGTGGTCCCCCTATATTCAGACAGGATTTCACGTGTCCCGCCTTACTCAAGGACTTCAAACTTTTTACCTATACGGGACTATCACCCTCTATGGTCAACCTTTCCATGTTGTTTTAGTTATTTTTTTGAAGCCACTGGCCTGGTCCGCGTTCGCTCGTCACTACTAACGGAGTCTCGGTTGATGTCCTTTCCTCCAGCTACTTAGATATTTCAGTTCGCTGGGTTTGCCTCATATAGCTATGTATTCACTATACGATACCTAATAAATAGGTGGGTTTTCCCCATTCGGAAATCTTCGGATCAAAGCTTATTCGCAGCTCCCCGAAGCTTATCGCAGCGTATTACGTCCTTCATCGCCTTCTAGTGCCAAGGCATCCACCAAATGCTCTTATTATATTTACTTAACGCTTTATTACTTGAGATTACACGATGCATACAGAATTAATTTTACAATTTCTTCAGTATCTAACTCACGATATAAATTTTTATTATCGCGGTGTATTTAGTTTTTAGCTTTATCAACTTTTTAAACAGCTACAAAGTTTTATGTTTCAAACCTTGCGTGATTGATTTTATATCCATAATTTTAAGCGTTGTCAAACACTATTTTGAATATTTTTTAAATTTCTTTTCTTATGCAAACGCGAAATAACGTTTTATTTCTTTTAAAAATTGACTTTTCCGGCTTTCTATTAGGGGTTTATTGCGCTATTTAAAGCTTTTACATCTTTCCCTGAATCTTCAAAAAAGAATCTATCTTTTTGTAATACTTTATTCGCTTCTTTTAATTTCCCTTGCCTATTTACTAAGCCTTTTTCTGTTTTAGCGAATAATAACTTACTATCTTTTCATAATACTATCTCTATTTTTATCAAGCCTCGGTGTAAACTCTCTAATTTTAAGTTCTTCATTAAATTGAACCGATTTTTTATCTTTAGTCATAGTCGCCTTTCTAAAACCTTTTTAGCAACAGTTAAGAATAGCCTGATATCAAGTTAATGTAAAATATGTTGTGATAATTTTATCTATCTCAATTTTTACCTCTAATCCTTGTTCATTAACGAGCTTAAGTACTATTTTTTTCGCAGTTTAACATCTGCACTATCCATAATTCTTATTATATTTAAAATTTTTGCCGGTACTATTTAAAAATTAGTTAATTTTTTTCTAAAAATGTTAATATTTATTTAAACAAGATTAGATGGATGTTAATCTTTTTTAAAAATATATGTATTTATAAAGGTTATTTATGATAAATTTTGATCGAGATAGAAACGGGGCAGTATTGAAAATTAAGGTCTTAGACAACGAAGATGAAGTACAACAATTACTAGATTACCTAAAAAATAACCCTGAAATTACAACTCTAGACTTAAGCTTCCAATATGGCATGTATGGACCTCCTGTACAATGCAAGAAAAAAATAATGTCAATAGTACAAAAAACAAATGCAGCCATGTATCCGGCTTATAGCTGATAAATCAACTGTATTAGTTGAGATTTGATCTTACATTTAATAAAAATTACGTATTAAAAATACAGATAAAAAAATGGAAGGTCACAATGCACTTAAATCAAAAAATAATAAAGCCAAAATTAGGTTTACTTGAATTAGCTAAGAGTCTTGGTAGTATATCATCAGCATGTAAAGCGATGGGATATAGTAGAGATAGTTATTACAGATTTAAAGAACTGTATGAAACTGGTGGCGAAGAAGCGTTGTATGAAATTAGTCGAAGAAAGCCAATAATAGCGAATAGAGTTGATCCAGCGATAGAGAAGGCAGTAATGGATATGGCAATAGAATATCCAGCATATGGTCAGCTAAGAGTATCAAATGAGCTTAAGAAGAGTGGTATACTTGTATCACCTGGAGGAGTGAGATCAATTTGGCTACGTAATGATTTAAACAATATCAGTAAAAGGCTTAAAGCATTAGAAGCAAAGATGGCTCAAGATGGGATTGTTCTTACTGAAGCTCAGTTACAAGTACTAGAGAAGCGTCGTAATGAAAAAGAAGCACATGGAGAAATTGAGACGCAGCATCCAGGTTATCTAGGATGTCAGGATACGTATTATGTAGGTAATTTTAAAGGTATAGGTAAGGTTTATTCTCAGGTATTTATTGATAGCTATACTAGGGTAGCGGATGCTAAACTATATACTGATAAAACAGCAATTACTGCTGCTGATATGCTTAATGACCGGGTGTTACCATGGTATGAGAGCCAAGGGATACCAATACTGCGTATTCTTACAGATCGTAGGTCAGAATATAAGGGCAATATAGAGCATCATGCTTTTGAGTTATTTCTTAGCATAGAAGGTATAGAACATACTACAACTAAGGCATATTCTCCCCAAACAAATGGTATGTGTGAGCGTTTTAATAAAACCATGAAACAAGAATTCTTTGATACGGCTATGCGAAAAAAGATTTATACAGATCTTGATGATTTACAATTAGATCTTGATATTTGGTTAGAGCATTTCAATAATGAAAGACCTCATTCTGGTAAATATTGTTATGGGAAAACTCCTATGCAAACTTTTCAGGATAGTAAGAAATTAGCTGTTGAAAAGAATAATGAAATTTTGTATCTTGATTATATATCTGACAGTCAAAATTTAACTGACAATCAGGTACAAAATTTATAGTGTCTGTAAGATTAAATCTTGACTTCTACAAATCAACCTAATTTACTCTACAGCCCTGATGGAATTCGCTGGCTTACAAACTATATACTTATCACTCCATCGGCTTCTAAGCGAGCCATGGCAAAACACAGTTTTTTTGTAAGCTAAGGTTTGTCTTATTTACCATCAATATTATTATCTCACGCATATTTCAGGTTGGAATCTCTTACATATTGTTATTCATTAAATAATTCACTATTTATTCTAATTATAATAGTGCTGTTACTACACACACTCTATTAACTACAAACTTTACTCTCTACATAATCATCTCCTGATCTGAGTAAGGCAAACACCACTCTTGCTAATTTATTAGCTATGGCAACTGTTGTTTTATTATGGCCACTTCGCTCAGATAAATTAAACATCCATTGCGTAAATTTGCTAAAATCTTTTTTAAATTTCTGTTCTTCCGATGTAAATCTTACCTTGGCATTTAATACAGCTCTAGCCCCCTGAATTAATAAAGTGCGTAAGTATGTATCACCTCGTTTGCTAATTCCAAGCAGCTTATCTTTTCCTCCACTTGAATGTTGTCTTGGCACTCTAATCCTAGCCATGCCGATAATTGCCTACCATTCTCAAAACTTTTAGCATTACCTATTGATGCTATTAAAGCAGTAGCAGTAATTAAGCCAAGACCAGGTATGGCGGTTAATCGTTGATATTGAGTTAAGTTACTAGCTATCATTGTTAATCGTTTTTCTATCTCTTTTATTTTTTATCATTATCTAAGAATTCTTCTTTTAGTTCACTAAATGTTTGATAACCTAACTGGCTTAATTTCCCTTCATCTAAAATCTCGGTTAATTTTGTAATAACCTTATTGATGCCTTGGGGATAATAAAACCAAACTCATGTAGTAGCCCCTAATTTCATTAGCAAGTGCTGTACGATTTTTTACCAATCTCTCTCTTACTCTATGTATTGATAAAATTTCTTGTTGCTCTATAGTTTTAATTGGAACAAATCTCATATTAGGTCTTGTCACAGCTTCACATATCGCTTCAGCATCTGCTTGATCATTTTTATTAATTTTAACATATGGTTTGACAAATTGTGGTGCCATTAGTTTTACTTCATGCCCCAATTTAGTTATTTCTCTTGCCCAATAACTAGACCCACCGCAAGCTTCCATCCCTACCAAACATTTTGGTAAATTAGCCATAAATGTCAAAACCTGATCTCTCATCAATTTTTTCTTTAACACTGCCTTGCCATTTTTATCTGCACCATGAATTTGGAAAATTCTTTTTGCAATATCTATACCAATTGTAGTAACTTCCATATGGACCTCCTTGATTGTTGTTTTAATATATTGAATATTAACTCTAGAAGATTAGCAACTGCTTTTCATTCTCTATATCAGGAGGTCCATACCATTACTCTCTCCGGCTACTACAACCATATTTTGTGTATTTCCTTTACCGGTAATTTCGTTATAACTTTCTACCATTGATTGTAATTCCAATTTAGCACTTTTATTTATCTCTGTATTTTGCCGTATAATTTGATTATTAAATAATGGCGAGGGTTCTGTTGCAATATCTATATTAAAAATATTTTCTGCAGGACAATATACATTATACGTATCATAAAACCCTACTTTAACACATTTAAGATTTGGGTTACTCTCTTTTAGCTTTAATAAAGTTTTTACCCCTATATTAGTTATTTCTTTATTAATCGATAAAGATAAGGTTGTTATTGTTTCGTTTAACTTAAATATATCCGCTAAAACCTTTACCTTTTTGTCATTCATTTGACAATTGTCTAAATGAACTTCTTTAACTGTTTTGTTGTTTCTCAAATAATTAGAAAGGTTTTGTATATCTTTATCGGTTATATGATTATCTCTAATCTTTAAAATTTCCGGAGTTAGGGATTTAATATTATCGACAAGATATTTAATGATTTCCGTAGGAGGGGCAAGAGAAAGTTGTTGCGGCACTATTTCCGGAAAGCTGAAATAAGCTAATTTTCTTTTAGCTTCGGCTTTTTCTCGTTCAGAACTTTTATTATTTTTATATTGTTTATTAAGATCACTAAAATACCAATCTAGATATTCTTTTAAGTCATTTGTATTCTTAGATGGTGCTTGATTTGCACGTTCCGGTTCTGGACTTTGTGTAGGACTACCAACGACACTATACCATATGTCTTGCCACATAAATTTACCTATAATATTTATCTCATCAAAAATCAAAGCATTTTTGATCTATAAGTTGAATAAATAAATATTAATACTATTTAAAAAATTTTTCTGAATAAGTAAATTTGCAACAAGGATTGGAGTGGAAAGTGTCATACCGAGCGAGGCTTACTATCATACCACGGCTTATCAGACGTTGTTGCATGGCACTTATGTCATTCCTGCGAAAGCAGGAATCCCCAGCATAAAGCGAGATAAGTCGAGCTTTTAATTTTAAAAACTGGCTGGGTTTATGCTTTTTATTACTGGATTCCCGCTTTCGCGGGAATGACATAGGAGTCATACAGCAAAACCTACAAACTCACAGGATAACAAGGAATAAAATCAATCCTTAATAGTCTGAAGGGCTAGTTTGATTATTTTTGTGATACCGGTATTGGTATAAGTAGAGATAGGGAAAATTTCTTTACCGGTGATTTTTTGCAACTCGTTTGTTTTATCTTCTATTTCCTCGTCAGTCAAAACATCGATTTTATTAAGGCAAATAATTTGGGTTTTATCTTTTAAATAATCCGAGTAAGATTCAAGTTCCATGCATACTATATTATAGTCGGCGACAACATCGGTACTACTGCCGTCTATTAAATGAATCAGCACGTTACATCTTTCTATATGCTTTAGGAATTTATCCCCTAAGCCATGACCTTGATGAGCGCCCTGGATTAAGCCAGGGATATCGGCTATGACAAACTCTTCATCATCAACATATACTACTCCAAGATTCGGCACTAAGGTAGTAAACGGATAATCGGCGATTTTAGGCTTAGCTGCCGATACTACAGATAAAAAAGTAGATTTACCGGCGTTTGGGAGACCGACAAGCCCAACATCGGAAAGAAGTTTCAGGCTTAGCTGAATCCACATTTCTTCAGCAATCTCGCCTTCGGTTCTACGTCTTGGTGCTTGATTTACCGATGTTTTGAAATGGCTGTTACCAAGCCCGCCGTTTCCGCCTTTAATTATCTCAAAAGTTTGATCGTCTTCCGTAAAATCGTGCAGTAATATATCACCATCTTCGGCAAAAATTTGTGTCCCGATAGGCACGTCAAGAATCAAAGATTTACCTGATTTACCGCTTTTATTTGAACCTTTACCGTTTTTACCGTTTTCGGCAGTGAAATGTTGCTTATATCTGTAATTTACTAGTGTATTAAGATGGTGGTTGCTTCTGAAAATAATACTACCGCCGCGTCCGCCGTCACCGCCGTCAGGGCCGCCTCGGTCAATAAATTTTTCACGGTGGAAACTAACGCAGCCATTACCGCCGTTCCCACCTTTTATATATATTTTAACTTCATCAATAAAATTCATATATTCTTATTTTTGTATTTTTAACGTCATTGCGAGGAGCGGTAAGCATACTGTGTCACCCCCGCGACTCGATTGCGGGGGCTTGTGTCACAGACTGTATCCTAAGATACCGTGGTCAAGCCGCGGTATGACAACGCATTATACCAAAATTTATCTCTCTTTGATACTCTTATATTCTCTATGAACTTGACCCGTATAAAGCTGTCTTGGTCTGCTGATTTTCTGCTCAGGGTCTTCGTGCATTTCTTTCCATTGAGCCATCCAGCCGACTGTTCTTGCCACTGCAAAAAGCACCGTAAACATTTGCGGAGGTATACCCATAGCTTTATAGATAATCCCTGAATAAAAATCAACATTCGGATATAATTTTCTTTCAATAAAATATTCGTCTTTAAGAGCAATCGCCTCAAGTTCTATGGCAATTTGTAATAACGGATTGTTATCTAGCTGCCCAAGTTCCTTCAGCACTTCCTTACAGGTTTCTTTAAGCACGGCAGCACGCGGGTCATAATTTTTATATACACGGTGACCGAAACCCATTAGTCTAAAATGATCATTTTTATCTTTAACTCTTGCTATATATTTAGGTATGTTTTCTACGCTACCTATTTCTTTCAGCATATTTATTACTGCTTCATTAGCTCCGCCGTGAGCCGGTCCCCAAAGCGAGGCAATACCGGTGCTGATACACGCAAAAGGATTAGCTCCTGAAGAGCCGGCAATTCTTACCGTGGAAGTTGAGGCGTTCTGCTCGTGGTCGGCATGCAGAATAAATATTTTATTAAGAGCGTTTTTAATTACTGGATTTACCTTGTATTGCTCACAAGGCGTTGCAAACATCATATATAAGAAATTTTCGGTAAAATCTAGAGAATTATCAGGATAAACAAAAGGCTGACCTATCGAATATTTATAAGACATAGCGGCAATAGTCGGTATTTTAGCAATCATTCTAATAGCCGTCAGTTCATAATCTGCTTCTTTAAAAAAATTCAGTAAATCAGGATAAAATGCCGAAAGAGATCCAATCGCCGCAAGCATAATAGCCATAGGATGTGAAGAGCTGCAAAATGTTTGAAATAAATAATGCAGTCTTTCATTAACTAAAGAATGATGAGTAATCTTTTTAGTAAAAATACTATATTGCTCACTATTCGGTAATTCTCCGTAAATTAGCAAATATGCTACTTCTAGAAAATCGCATTTTTCTGCCAAATCTTTAATATCGTATCCACGATACCACAAAATTCCTTCATCCCCGTCTATATAAGTTATGGTTGATCTACAAGAGGCGGTAGACATAAAGCCCGGATCATATGTAAAGTAATCAGCTTCGGAATATACCTTACTAATATCAATTACATCTTGCCCAATACTTGCTTTTATTATAGGTAATTTAAATATTTTATCTTTAATCTTTAATTCGGCAAACTCCGAATTATCATTTTCAATGGTCATATACACCTGTTATATATTTAATCTATCGTACACTAGAACTATAACCTTAATTTGATAAAATAGAAATAATTTTTATCCTTATGACATTCAAAATTATAATGCTATAATGTGTAGAAGTCAAGATTTAATCTTACAGACACTATAAATTTTGTACCTGATTGTCAGTTAAATTTTGACTGTCAGATATATAATCAAGATACAAAATTTCATTATTCTTTTCAACAGCTAATTTCTTACTATCCTGAAAAGTTTGCATAGGAGTTTTCCCATAACAATATTTACCAGAATGAGGTCTTTCATTATTGAAATGCTCTAACCAAATATCAAGATCTAATTGTAAATCATCAAGATCTGTATAAATCTTTTTTCGCATAGCCGTATCAAAGAATTCTTGTTTCATGGTTTTATTAAAACGCTCACACATACCATTTGTTTGGGGAGAATATGCCTTAGTTGTAGTATGTTCTATACCTTCTATGCTAAGAAATAACTCAAAAGCATGATGCTCTATATTGCCCTTATATTCTGACCCACGATCTGTAAGAATACGCAGTATTGGTATCCCTTGGCTCTCATACCATGGTAACACCCGGTCATTAAGCATATCAGCAGCAGTAATTGCTGTTTTATCAGTATATAGTTTAGCATCCGCTACCCTAGTATAGCTATCAATAAATACCTGAGAATAAACCTTACCTATACCTTTAAAATTACCTACATAATACGTATCCTGACATCCTAGATAACCTGGATGCTGCGTCTCAATTTCTCCATGTGCTTCTTTTTCATTACGACGCTTCTCTAGTACTTGTAACTGAGCTTCAGTAAGAACAATCCCATCTTGAGCCATCTTTGCTTCTAATGCTTTAAGCCTTTTACTGATATTGTTTAAATCATTACGTAGCCAAATTGATCTCACTCCTCCAGGTGATACAAGTATACCACTCTTCTTAAGCTCATTTGATACTCTTAGCTGACCATATGCTGGATATTCTATTGCCATATCCATTACTGCCTTCTCTATCGCTGGATCAACTCTATTCGCTATTATTGGCTTTCTTCGACTAATTTCATACAACGCTTCTTCGCCACCAGTTTCATACAGTTCTTTAAATCTGTAATAACTATCTCTACTATATCCCATCGCTTTACATGCTGATGATATACTACCAAGACTCTTAGCTAATTCAAGTAAACCTAATTTTGGCTTTATTATTTTTTGATTTAAGTGCATTGTGACCTTCCATTTTTTTATCTGTATTTTTAATACGTAATTTTTATTAAATGTAAGATCAAATCTCAACTAATACATATAATGCAGGTTAAAACGACAATACTAAAAAATCACTTAACAACTATCACTTAATATATTCATTTAAAGCTTTTTTAACTATTCCGTTTAAAGTATCGCCATGCTGCATAGCATATAGGTTTACTTCTTTGTGTAATTCAGGATCGACTCTAACATTAAAACTGCCTTTAAAAGGTTTGTCAGGAGCTTTACCGACTATATTACAATCTTCTAAATAGCTATCTACAGCTTCATGAAATGATTTTATTAAATTTTTAGCATCCGAAGCTTCATACTTATTAAATCTCTTATAAATTCTACTTTACCAAAAAACATTTCTTCTGAAGCATCAAAATGTACTGATCCTAAATAACCTTAATAACTTATTAAATCGTTTTTTATCATATTAATTCTCTAAATAATTATTGCTATTTTTAATGTCATTCCCGCTTTCGCGGGAAGGCGTTGTTGCGTGGATTGTTTCCCCATTGTCATCCCGCGAGCTTGTAGCGGGATCCAGTTAAAAATATCAAAATTATTGATATTTTTAGTTGTTTTTTTGGATACCGTGGTCAAGCCACAGTATGACACCGAACACATTTTCCGATCCACGCAACAATGCCTTCGCGGGAATGACATAAGAGCCGCAGGTTGAAAGAACTGATTAATATAATAATTCGCCTATAAGTTGAATATATACATCAATTAGTAGAAAGCAACTGAAATCAGTTAGCAACTAGATTCTTACTGTCAAGATACTCTTTAATTTTAAGTAAATCATACCATGAGGTACGTTTTTGCATAGGTTGGCGGAGTAAATAGGCAGGGTGGAAAATTGCCGTAGTTTGGATAGGAGCGAATAGATATTTATTAGTATAAAAATAATATTCTTGTCTAATTTTAGTAATGCCGGCATTTTTTCCGAGCAAGCTAGTTGCGGCAGTGCTACCGACTAAAATAATAAGCTTTGGATTAATCAAGGCAATATGCTTTTCGACGAAAGGTCTACAAATATCGACTTCTTCTAAAGTTGGCTGCCTGTTAGCAGGAGGGCGCCAAAATACCGTGTTAGTGATATAAGCGTTATCTTTTCGAGAAATTCCGATGGCACGCAGCATATTATCAAGTAAATTACCGCTTTCGCCGCAAAAAGGTATACCCTTTAAATCCTCGGTACTACCGGGAGCCTCACCTATCAACATAATTTTAGCTGCCGGATTTCCATCACCGAATACGGTATTATTTGCAAGTTTCTTCAGCTCACAGCCGTTAAAATTTAGTAGAGATTCTTTTAATTCTGCTATATTATTTGCTTTATCGGCAAGGATTCTCGCTAAACCAATATTATCATGCATTTTGCTAGTATTTACGTCAAAAAGCTTATCCAGTGTTTTTTGTTGTGGCATAGGGCTACCTTGTTTAGGTTCTTGCGGTTTAGGCGTGTTAAATTTTTGTGGATTTTTCGAGCAGTAATATTCAACGCCGATTGCATTTAACCATTTAAATGTATCATTCATTATCTTTAAAATATGTTAAAATACTCTATACCTATTGAACTAAGTGGCTTAAGGCTTGATAAAGCTTTATCTGAGCTGCTCGAAAATGTTTCTCGAAATCAGATTCAGAAAGCAATTAAAAGTTCTTGCGTACAAATTAATGATATGATTATTTCTGATTCTGACATTTTAGTCAAGGAGAATGATATTACATTATTTTCTTTTAAAGAACCTGAAGAGTTAACAATAAAAGCCGCCGATATAAAGCTTGATATAGTTTATGAAGATGATGATTTAATCATTATTAACAAAGCTGCTGGTATGACGGTACACCCGGGAGCAGGGCATTATGATGATACGCTGGTTAATGCTCTGCTGCATCATACTAAAAATTTATCTAGTGTCGGCTCATCGGAAAGACCCGGAATAGTGCATCGTTTAGATAAAGATACGACGGGTTTAATGATAGTCGCTAAGAATAATAAAGCCCATATGTTGCTTGCCAATCAGATAGAGCAAAGGCAGGTAATAAGGAAATATAAGGCTTTAGTGTGGGGGATGATTAATCCGCTAGAGGGAACGATTAAGAATAATATAGGTCGCAGTAGAAGCGATCGGCAAAAAATGACTATTTTGAAATATGGCGGGAAAGAAGCCGTAACACACTATAAAACTCTAGAGTTATTTTACAGCGGTTTTATTAGCATGGTAGAGTGCAAACTTGATACTGGCAGAACTCATCAAATTAGAGTACAGCTTAGTAATCTAAAGCATTCAGTGGTTGGCGATCAAACGTACGGCAATAATGATCGAAAAATTAATCATTCACCGCCTGAACTAAAAGCAAAATTACTGGATTTCAAACGTCAAGCCTTACATTCTTGGTATTTAAGCTTTAAGCATCCAACTACAAACGAAATTATGGAATTCTCTTACGACCTACCTAAGGATATGGAAGGGATTATAGCTACTGATGTATTGCACAAATTTATTGAACTTAAAAAACAAGCTCCTTTAGGTAGTGTAGAAGATATTTTAGAGATGAAAAATCTAGGTAGAAAATAAATCTATGCAATATTCTATAAAGCAAGCTATAAGTAAAGCATCAGATAAATTAAATGAAATAGGAATTAAATACCCGCAATTAGAAGCAAGGATTTTATTACAATATGCTATAAATAAGCCTCATGAATATTTGCTTGTCAATTCTGATCAGCAATTAAATTCATTAGAAATAGACGCTTTTGAAAAAGCGTTAGATAGAAGATTAAAGCATGAGCCTATAGCCTATATTACAGGTATTAAAGAATTTTATTCCCGTGATTTCACTGTTAATAAGCACGTATTAATCCCACGCGCAGATACGGAAATTTTGGTGGATGTCGTACTTCAATGTCCTTCCCAGCACTCTCAATGTCATTCCCGCGTAGGCGGGAATCCAGAAAAAAAACAAATGGATTCCGTGGTCAAGCCACGGAATGACAATTTTCATATTCTAGAACTCGGTACAGGCAGCGGCTGTATTGCTATTAGTCTATTGCTTGAGACACCGAATGCTCAAGTAACCGCAACCGATATAAGCCTTAATGCAATAGAAATTGCGAAAAGTAATGCGGTAAAACATGGGGTGATGGATCGCTTACAGATCATTCACAGCGATTGGTTTGAAAGCCTTGAAAAGCAAAAATTTGATTTAATTATTAGCAATCCGCCTTATATATCTATAGAAGAAAAATCAGAAATGGCACTTGAAACAATTAACCACGAGCCACATCTTGCATTATTTGCTGAAGAAGACGGCTTGCAAGCTTACCGAATAATTGCCGAGAATGCTAAAAGATTCTTAAAGCCAAACGGTAAGATTATCTTAGAAATAGGGTTTAATCAAGCAGACAAAGTTAGCCAAATTTTTTCAAATTACGGTTATGTTGTCGATAATATTCATCAAGATTTGCAATCACATAACAGAGTAATAGAGATATCTTTAATTCAGCTTAATCGTTCGTATGCAAGGCGAATCGGTAAAAGTTTATCAGGAGTACAGCAAAATTTATTGGATAACGAACTACCAAAATATTTATTCTCTAAGGAAAAGCTTGCAAACGAAAAACGTGAAATATATTTAGAAATTGGTTTTGGAATGGGCGAACATTTCATTAATCAAGCTAAAATGAATCCTGAAGCACTCTTTATTGGTGTGGAAGTATATTTAAACGGTGTTGCGAATGTTTTAAAGCTCGCACATAAGCAGAATATTAAAAATTTCTTGTTGTTTCCCAATAATTTAGATTTTGTATTACATGATTTACCAGATAATAGCCTAGACGGTATTTATATTTTATTTCCTGATCCATGGATAAAAAATAGACAAAAAAAGAAACGTATTTTAGGAAAAGAACGTCTAAAGATTTTACAGCCTAAATTAAAAGATAAAGGTATCTTGATCTTTGCTTCCGATATTGAAAATTATTTTGATGAAGCAGTAGAACTAATTAAACAAAATAGTGATTTTCAAATTCTGAATGAAGGTGATTATTTAACACCGCATGAAAATTATATAACTACCAAATATCATCAAAAAGCTATTAATGAAGGTAGAACAGCAAAATTTATTACAGCATTCTATGCTGTATAAGACTAAAAAATTAAATTCTTTTTCTTACAAACAAATATAGTCCTATTATTAAAATTAAAAGAACGTTCAAATAGCAAGCAAAAATAAGATTTAAGTTTTTTGAAGCAAAGTTTTGTAGAATAAAATGGCTAGATGTTGCGATTAATACTGATAAGGCAGCGATTAATATAGGTATAAAAGTTGTTTTTTTACTATAAGGATATTTCAGAAAAACCGAGAGTGCTAAAAAAGGCAGCACAAAATTATATAAAGGCCAAATAATTCTTTGATGAGCTTCGGACATTAATTTAATTTTCTTCTCAATAGTTAATTCAGAAGGAAGGTTAAATAATTCGTTAATATAATATTCGTTGGCTTCTTTATTATGGTAAGTTCTTTGCGATATTAAAGGATTTTCATTTTGTAGCTTTATCATTAACGAATCAAAAGTTAATTGCGTTAGATTCCCGTTTACGTCATATTCTTGCCTAATGCCCTTATTGAGTTCAAAAACAGGATTATTTTCATATATATCAAGTATACCTGAATCTGCAAATACTACGGAAGGATTATCTAGATTACGATTATCAAATATTATCACACCGTTCATAGTATTTTCTGCTGATTTTTTATCTATATAAACAGTGATGTCTTTTGTTAGTTTATTGAAAGTTTTTTCCTCAATCAAATTCGATATGTAATTATTCTTGATGAAACTTAAGCGTGATTTCAAATTTATATGAGATAAAGGCATAATAGTAGAAGATATATAATAAGCAAGCAGCATGACAATTAACCCAACATACAAAGCAGGCAGAGCTAATTGTAAATTATTCACTCCCGAAGCTTGTAGTATAATTAGTTGTCTCTCAATTTTTAGATTATTATAAATGTAAATTACGGTAATGACCGTTATTACAGGTAATAAAATAAATAGCAAAGTAGGAAGTACCAAAATTATTAAGCTGCAAAAATCTATGACTTTTATACCTTTATCAAATAAATATAAAAGCTTTAATATTTGAGTAATCCAAACCATACTAGTTATCGAAAAAGTAACGACTATAAGGAGAGGTAAGATATTTTTTATAAAATATTTTCTGTAAAGTAGCATATACTTGTTTTATTTGAAAAATTTGTGTTTATATTATATTGTGACTTGATCGTCGTGTCATCGTGAGGAGCGTAGCTTTGTTGCAATCACATTAAGCAAAACTCCTAAGATTGCTTCATCAAAACTTACGTTTTTTCTGAGCTCAGACGAAGAATAAACTTACCCACCCACCTTATTACATTATTTTCAAAAAATCGGTAAATTAGTTTACCAATTAGTATCGTTATAAACCCAATAATAATACCATAAATTATATCGCTTGGATAGTGCATAGCAAGACTAATGCGTGATAAAGATACTAATAAAATAATACAAATCATTAATATTTTTATCGGTAATTTTACGTAGTTCCAAATAAAATATACTACTAAAACGCTAAGTGCTGTATGACTACTTGGAAAACTTGATAAACACCTCTCGCCCGCGGTATTTAGTATAGTGACGAAATCTCCTTCAGCGAGGTTGCAATAAGGACGCGGTAAATTGATGGTAAATTTAAGAGCAGTGAAAACTAAGCCGAATATCGCGTATATTATACCGATTTCGACCAATTTTTTATAATTATTCCAAAATTTATTTTGTCGCTCGGTATCATTTTTGATTTTCTTTAGTTGAATATAAAGATATATACAGTATAAAATATATATTAAGGCGAAATTAGCGATATTAAAACAAAAAGAAATTATTCTTAAAAAATGGGCAACCGATCCTATATTGGTAATTTTATTTAAAAATAAGAATATTTCTTGATTTAAGCCGCAAAAATTATAAAAAATTTCAAACATCATTTTAAATATTTATGTTACAAGTAATAATACTCGGATGCGGGGCATCTATAGGTGTACCGGTTATCGGATGCGATTGCTCCGTATGTTTATCAGATTCAAAGTACAATAAAAGAACTAGATCAGCAATATATATTAACAATGAAAATAGTCAAATATTAGTAGATTTCGGTTTTGATATTAAATATCAGCTGGTAAGGGAAAAAATTAGTAAACTTGATTGTGCTATATTAACTCATTACCATTCCGACCATGTTAACGGTATTGATGATTTACGGGTATTTTCCTTTGCTGAAAAAAAACCGTTAAAGATTTACGGTGACCATATTAGTATTGGAAATTTACATAAAAAATTTGATTATTTATTTAGTACTAACTCATTTATGCAAGGAAAGATATTTGAAACTAAAAATGTCGATTTCTTTGATAAAATTAAGATAAACACTATTGAAATACAGTTTTTTAGACAAAATCACGGTCCTATAGATAGCTTAGGTTTAAGGATAGGTGATTTCGTTTACTCATCGGACGTTATTAACTTTCCTGCTGAATCAGAAAAATTTTTAAAAAATATAAAAGTATGGATTTTAGATTGTATGGATTTTAAATCAAACCAGAATCATGCAGGACTTGATAAGGTCTTAGAGTGGCGAGAAAAATATAAACCGGAACAGATATTATTAACAAATATGCGGCATACTATAGATTACCATAAAATTATGGATATACTCCCAAACAATGTTAAGCCGCTTTATGACGGTTATAAATTTACATTGTATACTCGATGAACTTGAAAAATTGGCTGTGTCGCTTCTCTTTTTTGATCCTCACTTAGTTTATCTACGCTGCGGTCAAAAACTTCAAGGCTTCTTGCTCTTTTCCAAGTTGATCTTCGTCTACTATTTATTAGAAGTATTATGATTATTTTAGAAAAAGTCTGTAAGCGTTACGGCAAAAATTACGGCATTAAGAATATTGACCTAGATTTTACCAATAAAGAAACTACAGTAATAATAGGACCTTCGGGTAGCGGTAAAACTACTTTATTGCGAGTTTTGAATAATCTAGAGGAACCAAGTAGCGGAACTTTACTTGTAGATGGAAAAAAGCTACTATCTAAAAATAGGAGAAAATTAAGGTTAAAAGTTGGAATGGTATTTCAGAATTTTAATCTCTTTCCGCACTTAACCGTAGGGGATAATCTGATTTACACACCTATAAATGTTTTGAAGGTTCCGAAAGATGAAGCTATTGTTCAAGCAAAGGAATTGCTTGAGAAATTTAGACTAAATCAGAAATTTAACTCATATCCGGCAAATTTATCAGGTGGACAAAAGCAGCGTATCGCAATTGCAAGAGCCTTAATGATGAAGCCGGAAATCTTATTATTTGATGAACCGACATCTGCATTAGACCCGGAGAATATTAAGGATGTGATTGAAAATATTAATTTATTGAAAGAGCAGATGAGTATGGTAATAGTAACTCATCACTTAAAATTTGCCAGATTGGTAGCCGATCGTGTTGTTTTTATGGATCAAGGACAAGTTCTAGCAAATCAACCGGTAAAAGATTTTTTCAGTAAACCGGCTTCACATAGGGCTAGGTTGTTTTTAGAGAATATCGGCGATCTGATGTGATCTACTATTTGTTATGTCGTGACTTGTTCAGTGTTGTTGCATGACCCTTATGTCATTCCTAGCTAAAAGCGGGAATCCAGTATGAAGCGAGATACCTAAGCTTTTAATTTTAAAAATTTGCTGTATTTATGCTTTTTATTTCTGGATTCCCGCTTTTAGCTAGGAATGACATCGAATAATAAATAATATATAAATATGAACAAAAACCTTGTAAAACTTATTTTTATAATTTGCGGTACTGCTATTATAACCGGTTTATCATACCGATATATCAATGAGAATTACCTAAAATTTTTCAAAGAGCCGCAAAATATCGGAAGTTTTTGTGCATCATTATTGATATTGTTTAGTATAATATATAGTACTATCAGTCAGAATGAAATACGCAAATTTTGCCAGCAATTAGCAGTATGGGCAGCAATTTTCTTGATTATAATAATCGGTTATGCTTTTAGGTTTGAGCTAGATTATGCTTATCAGAGAGTTATTTCAGTGTTAGTTCCGTCATATAATTGGTCTACTGAAGCGGGCGAAATAATTATAGCTCGTAATGGTGACGGGCATTTTTATATCCACGCTCTTGTAAATAACGTTAAGATAAAATTCATGGTTGATACCGGTGCAAGTGATGTTGCTTTAACTAAAGATGATGCTAAAAAGCTAGGGTTTGATTTAACCAAATTGAAGTATACTAGAACTTACCTAACGGCTAACGGTGAAAACAAAGCAGCGCCTGTAATATTAGATAGTGTAGTAATCGGAAGAGAATTTAAAGACGTTAAAGGACATATCGGTCTTGGCGAACTTGATGTTTCACTTCTCGGTATGTCTGTGCTTGAACGCTTTAAAGGATTTAGGATAGATAAGGATTTATTAATTTTGAATTATTAGAAAGAGTTTAACGTTACCGGCTTTATTACATTGCTTGAAAAACGCTCTAAATTGTAGAAGTCAAGATTTAATCTTACAGACACTATAAATTTTGTACCTGATTGTCAGTTAAATTTTGACTGTCAGATATATAATCAAGATACAAAATTTCATTATTCTTTTCAACAGCTAATTTCTTACTATCCTGAAAAGTTTGCATAGGAGTTTTCCCATAATAATATTTACCAGAATGAGGTCTTTCATTATTGAAATGCTCTAACCAAATATCAAGATCTAATTG
Organism: Rickettsia endosymbiont of Argas persicus; assembly: GCA_050920645.1. Lineage (GTDB taxonomy): Bacteria > Pseudomonadota > Alphaproteobacteria > Rickettsiales > Rickettsiaceae > Rickettsia. The sequence continues at coordinate 1,971,562 of CP133316.1, forward strand.
TAAATCATCAAGATCTGTATAAATCTTTTTTCGCATAGCCGTATCAAAGAATTCTTGTTTCATGGTTTTATTAAAACGCTCACACATACCATTTGTTTGGGGAGAATATGCCTTAGTTGTAGTATGTTCTATACCTTCTATGCTAAGAAATAACTCAAAAGCATGATGCTCTATATTGCCCTTATATTCTGACCCACGATCTGTAAGAATACGCAGTATTGGTATCCCTTGGCTCTCATACCATGGTAACACCCGGTCATTAAGCATATCAGCAGCAGTAATTGCTGTTTTATCAGTATATAGTTTAGCATCCGCTACCCTAGTATAGCTATCAATAAATACCTGAGAATAAACCTTACCTATACCTTTAAAATTACCTACATAATACGTATCCTGACATCCTAGATAACCTGGATGCTGCGTCTCAATTTCTCCATGTGCTTCTTTTTCATTACGACGCTTCTCTAGTACTTGTAACTGAGCTTCAGTAAGAACAATCCCATCTTGAGCCATCTTTGCTTCTAATGCTTTAAGCCTTTTACTGATATTGTTTAAATCATTACGTAGCCAAATTGATCTCACTCCTCCAGGTGATACAAGTATACCACTCTTCTTAAGCTCATTTGATACTCTTAGCTGACCATATGCTGGATATTCTATTGCCATATCCATTACTGCCTTCTCTATCGCTGGATCAACTCTATTCGCTATTATTGGCTTTCTTCGACTAATTTCATACAACGCTTCTTCGCCACCAGTTTCATACAGTTCTTTAAATCTGTAATAACTATCTCTACTATATCCCATCGCTTTACATGCTGATGATATACTACCAAGACTCTTAGCTAATTCAAGTAAACCTAATTTTGGCTTTATTATTTTTTGATTTAAGTGCATTGTGACCTTCCATTTTTTTATCTGTATTTTTAATACGTAATTTTTATTAAATGTAAGATCAAATCTCAACTAATACATCTAAATGTCATTCCTAGCTAAAAGCAGCGTTGTTGCATGGATCGGAAAATGTGTTCGGTGTCATACCGTGGCTTGACCACGGTATCCAGAAAAACAACTTTTAATACTAATAATTTTAGTATTTTAAGCTGGATCCCGCTACAAGCCTCGCGGGATGACAGAGGAAAAATTGATCCACGCAACAACGCCGCCACGGAATGACAGAGCTGATCCACGCTAGCAAGCCTTCCCGGTAGGCGGGAATCCAGCCACCTTTAATGTCATGCCGTGACTTGATCACGGCATCGTATGCTATAAGCTGCATCTTAAGATATCTTAGGTACAAGCCGCGGTATGACAAGACTTTATACTAGATTCCTGACTACGCAGGAATGACAATGAAACAGAAGAATATTTAGCTTTTCATAACGGCTGCCACTTCATCGGCGAAGTTTTTTTCTTCCTGCTCAATTCCTTCACCAAGTTCATATCGGATAAACTTAGTAATTTGAATCTCTGCTCCAAGTTCTTTGGCAGCGTTTTTAATTACTTCCGCAATGGTAAGCTTATTATCAAATAAGAAATTTTGCTGTAATAGTACAACTTCCGAGAAGAATTTACGTATTCTTCCTTCTACCATTTTTTCTATTATATTGTCAGGTTTACCTTCTTCTTTTGACTTCTCGAAGAATACTTTTCTTTCACGCTCTACGAGTGTTTGATCTAAACCAGAATCATCTATACTTTGAGGGTTATTTCCTGCTATATGGACAGCAATTTGGTTAGCTAAAGCTTTTAGCTTTGCGGTATCTTTTGCACTTGATTGCAAGCCTACTAACACAGAAATTTTACCTAAGTTCGGTATAACTTCGTTATGCACGTATGAGCCGATTGCTCCTTCAGGTACTTGGAGTACTTCCATACGACGTAATGTTAAGTTTTCACCTATTTTTGCAACACATCTTATAATATCTTCTTCTACTGAATTATCATTTGGCATTATAGAAGCTTTTAATTTTTCTACATTTTCAGCACTTATTGCAAGATCGGCAATATTTTTAACTAAATCCTGAAACTCTGGATTTCTAGCAACAAAATCTGTTTCGGAATTTACTTCAATAACTACCCCGGTTAATCCGTCAACTTTAGTAGCCGTTAAACCTTCAGCAGCAACGCGTCCTGCTTTCTTTGCTGCAGCAGCAAGACCTTTTTGACGTAAAAAATCGACTGCTGCTTCAAGATCACTGTTAGTTTCCATTAATGCTTTTTTACAATCCATCATGCCTGCGCCGGTTTTTTCTCTTAGCTTTCCAACGTCCGCTGCACTTATACTTACTACACTCATGTTTACTTATCTCCGTTTAATTATGCATTTTCAGAATTTTTATTTTCATCGTTATTGCTTAACGCTTGTTCAAATTCAGTACTTGTTTCTTCGATTATATTTTTGGTTTTAGAGAATTTTTTAGTTTGTTTTAATTTAGAAACGTTTTTAGGAGCTAAATTTTTCTCGTTATGTTCTTGTATGCTACCTAAATCAACTCCTGAAGCTTTCATTGATTCTTCTAAACCTTGTAGTGCGGCGTTAGCAAATAAGTTACAATAAAATCTAATAGATCTTATAGCATCATCATTTCCTGGGATCGGATAATCTATATTGTCCGGATTAGAGTTAGTATCTACTACCGCAACGATAGGTATATTAAGTTTTATAGCTTCACTAATTGCAATATGCTCTTTATTAGTATCGATAATTACTATTAAATCCGGTTTAGAATTTAGTTCTCTAATTCCGGCAAGCGATAAGAGCAATTTATCTTTCTTACGATTCATATCAAGAATTTCTTTCTTAGTATAACCATTGCAAGCTTCTTCGTTTCCTAAGGTTTCCTCTAACTTATTTAATTTCTCTATAGAACCTGAAATAGTTTTCCAGTTAGTTAACATGCCGCCAAGCCATCTATGATTTACGTAATATTGTCCACATTTCTCGGCATATTCAGCTATAATATCGCTCGCTTGTATTTTAGTACTTACAAATAATACTTTACCGTCTTTTTTCACGGTTTCATATATCGCATTTAAAGCAACATCCATTAAAGCGGCAGTTTGTCTTAAATCAATGATATGTATATCGTCACGCTCACCGTATATGTAAGGTGCCATTTTAGGGTTCCAGCGTGAGGTCTTATGACCGAAATGCACTCCCGCATCTAATAAATCTTTAACGTTAACTGGGGGTATTTTTGACATTTATAATCTCCTTGTTGTTAGTTTATACCTCCGTAAAATGTATACTCGATGAACTTCAAAAATTGGCTACGTCGTTCTATAAGTACTTCAGTGCTCACGTACTAAGTGTACACTCCGCTCTTCGTCTTATAGACTCCTTGCTCTTTTTGAAGTTGATCCTTCGTCTACTTATTTTTCATTTTTTGCAATTTAGGTGATGCTTACTAATGAACTAACATTTATTTTACGTGTGAATTTGCTTAAATTATAAGCTTGTATATTATATACTTATATTCCGCAATTTACAAGTTTTATTCTTTCCTCCATATCGTAGTGCCGTCCGATTTATCTTCTAAAACTATTTTTTCATTTAATAATTTGTTACGAATTTCATCGGCAAGCTGCCAATTTTTTTGTTTTTTTGCACCTAAGCGTTCATTGATGAGCTTATTTATATAAGACTCATCAATATCGCTATTAAACCATTCATGTGGGGTTTGATTCATTAATCCGATAAAATTAGCACAAGCAACAAGATTAGAGGCATTGAACTGCTTCTCTTCCTCAGTAGTAGCCGTGAAAATGGCTTTAGCGTAGTCGTTAATTGTTTTAACGGCAAGCGGTGTATTCATATCGTCAAACAAGCTTTCCATAAAATCACTCGGAATATTATCCGTTTTTTGTATATCTATATTTTGAACGGCTCTATACCAATAGTCTAAAGTTTTCTTAGCATCTTCTATAGCTTTATCATTATAATCAAGAGGACGTCTATAATGGCTGCTTAATAAAAATAACCTTACTATTTCCCCTTTAATTTTTTTATCTATTAAATCTCTTATGGTAATAAAATTACCAAGAGATTTACTCATTTTTTCACCATTAACCGTTAGAAATCCATTGTGAACCCAATATTTTGCGTAAGTAGAATTTGGGAAGGCACATTTGCTTTGTGCAATTTCATTAGTATGATGCGGGAATATTAAATCAGCTCCGCCGCCGTGAATATCAAAATTTTCACCTAAGTATTTATAGCTCATAGCTGAGCATTCAATATGCCATCCGGGGCGACCAAGCCCCCAAGGACTCTTAAAATTTATATCTGTAGCTTCATCCGGTTTTGCCGGTTTCCATAAGACAAAATCCTGCAGATGCTTTTTAGTTTTACTGCTCTCTATCCGTACTCCTTCAAACATCTCGTCCAAATTTCTGTTAGATAACTCAGTATAATTTGGAGCTGACAAAACATCAAAATAAACGTGGTCATCCGCAATATATGCATGTCCGAATTTAATTAACTTTTCTATTATTTCGATCATTATATCAATATGCTCGGTAGCTTTCGGCTCTATATTTGGTAATAAGCAACCTAAATATTTCATATTTGTATGAAATTCTTGCGTAACTTTTTCTGTTAATTCGTTAATGGTAATACTGAGTACTTCTGCCCTTGCGATTATTTTATTGTCTACATCGGTAATATTACGTACATATTTTACCGACTTAGTATCAAATGTTTTAATAAGTATACGATAAAGCAAATCATATACTACTACTGATCTACTATTACCGATATGCGGATTATCATAAACGGTAGGTCCGCAAACATACATTCTGATATTGTCTTTACTAACAGGCTCAAATATTTCTTTATTGCGAGTGAGCGTATTATATAAGTAAATTTGCATAATTATTTAAATTTTATTCAAAATTAAATTTTTATAATTAATATGTAATATACATAACATACCAATATTAGAAAATTCGTTAATCCCTAACAAAAATTAAAAAAATATATTGATTTATATTAATGACCATCATACATTGCTTCACTAATTATTAATAGAAATTAACCAACAAGGTAAATGATGAGTACGATGCGTAAATTAAAGTCTATATTGTTAACATACTCTTTAGCTGTTTTTATATCAATAAATTTGTTGACAATTGCTTCAGGAATAGCGTTATTAACTATAAATAACCAAGTAGAAGCTGCAGCTACTCTTCCTCCGCCTCCACCACCGCCTCCACCACCGCCTCCTCCGCCCACATTTAATTTAGATGAAAAGATAATTTCTATTCCTGCGACTTCTTCTAAGACTAAATCATCAAATGTACGGGAAATTGCGATTGAATTAGGTAAAGAATTTGATCCATACGATATGCTTAATAAAAATAAGAAAAAAATACCGGACAAGAAGCCACAATAAAGATTTAGAGGATTTTTTAAAAATGGATACAATAGCGCAATTGAACAGGTTATTTTCTATCGCTCTTGCTCAGCACGATAATAACGAAGAATTACGTAAAAAATTTTTAAATGATGTTGTAAGGAATAAAAAATTATCTCTTAGCGATCAATTCAATTTAGCAAATCAAATTGCAGCTAATAATGGAATATATAAGAAAGATGATGAAGGTAACATCATAATTGATAATACAAACTTGAATAATAATATAAAACCACCCTCTTATACTTCTAATTTTAATCCAAACTATCAATATAAAATTTTATATAGTACACCAACAGAAATTTTAGAAAAAGATATAACATCTAAAGTGATTGATATAGTAAAAGGTTTTGAAAAAGATTCTAAAGGAAATTCTTATACAAAGTTTGATACAGTAGTACTTAAACAAATGGAGCAAACAAGAGTATATGATCTAGTAAAATCGGAAGCTGAATCGCTAATAAAGTCGGCTTACGGTAAGAATATAGAATATGTTGACTATTATGATAATAATATAGGTGGTAATAGTTATGAAAAATATTTTACAAAATATGAAAAAGATACAATAACGCAAAGTTTAGGTTATAAACATGCTTTTATGATGAGAAAGCAAAGTTAATCAAAAGAGAAACAGATAAATTGAATCCAAATTTATCTGATGAAGAACGTGAAAAAAAATATGCGGAAATATTTGAAAAATTCGGAGAAGATAGTTGGGCTAGTTATACAGTTCCTAAACCCGGTGGTGGTAGCAATAAAATAAGCTATGAAGAGTATGAAAAAATAGTTATAAATGAAGCAAAAAACGTGCAGTAATCGCAAAATTTTTAACAGAAGATAATGATAAAATAAAAGGGAAACGATTAAAAATAATAAAGGAAGACGGTTCTGAAGAATATGTAGATAATGCAGATTTTAATTTAATAATGGCTGAAAATGATTGGGATTTAACTCCTAAAAAAATACCTGTCTCGCAAGTAATAGGAGGTGTTATTAATTCATCGTTGAATGAAAGCGAACAAGTAAAAAAATTACTAGATCAAATTGAATTATTAAAAGGTAATACTGATAATTCTAGTTTAATTACGGAACTTGAAGATACAAAAAAACAATTAGAAGAATTAGAAATAAGATATCAAAAAAAATTAGATAAATACAAAAAATTAGCTATATTGTTCGACTTAAATAAGGATGAGGATGTAACAATATCTGTTGATAAAAACTTGATAACTATATTTAAAATCTTAAAAGATAATCCAGAATTTATTAATATAATAAAGGAAAATCCAAATTTGTTTCCGGCTATATTTAGTAACCCGAATACTCTAGCTTTTCTCGAAAAATGTTCAGCAGAAGATTATAGAAATATAATAATGGAGTTAGAAAAATTACTAAATTCAGAATCACAAAAATTATATAACTCAAGTGAGGTAGAATTTTTAGAACAAAAAACTCGTGAAATAGAGGAACAGCAAAACTTAATAATAAAAGTTAAAGAAGAAGAAAAAATATCAAAAAAAGCTCATGATGTTGCTTTATTTAAAAAAATGAAATTAGCCAATACTAAAAATGTTCATATGGTTATCGGTGAGAGATATAATTCAGATGTAATAGCAGCAGGAGATGAAGAAGTGACAATCAATAGAGGTGTATGGATTAGCGGTTTGTATGGCGTAAGCAGCCAAGGAGCGTGGAAGAATATTCCGAAATATCAAGGTCGCACTGCCGGTGTAACTATCGGTGCAGATGCAGAGTTTAGTGACAGCTCTGACGTAATAGGTGCAGCTTATTCGAGAGTAGAATCACACTTTAAATATAATAAGAAGTTAGGTAAGACAGCTCTTAATGGACACATATTTAGTATTTACGGTTTAAAGGAGTTGCCGAAAAACTTTTTGCTGCAAGCTATAGCGTCATACGGTTATAATTATGTAAAGAGCAAGGTTATAGATACTAGTAATATAGTTGGGAAGAAGAATAATAATTTTAATTTCGAAGGATTATTAAGCTATAAATATCGCACTAAATACAATATATATTTAGTACCTAATATAGGTCTTAAATATGATTACTCGAGAAATGGGAATTATAAAGAAAGTGATAACATACAAAATTTAATAATACAGAAGAAATCGAATCAATTATTAACAGGTAGCCTTGGCAGTAAAATCATACTTAAGCCTATAAGATTATGGAATAATATAATGTTGATGCCGAGCGTTCACGGTGATATAGAGAGTAATTTTCATAATAAGAATGCTAAAATAAAAGCAAAAGCAACATTTAATAATCAAACGATAGAGGAATTAATTATTTTACCGAAGCAGCCTAAACTCGGTTATAATATAGGAGGTAATGTGCTTCTGACGAAGAAAAATATAAATATGTCGCTTGAGTATAATTATCATACACAAAAAAAATATCAAAGTCATCAAGGCGTGATTAAACTAAAAGTCAATCTATAAATAAAATTAAAAAGGCTTTGTGTACATCCTTAACTTGAAGAGTGGGAAAAATAAATATTATAGTCTTTTTTTAAAAGAATTATATAAGGTATAGGCGTTGCCGGTGTAGAACGGTTTTTTCGTCATTGCAAGCATCGTTATCCATGCAGGCAAAACCGCCACCAGCTATCAAGGCCAAACTTAATACACTTAATGATGCCGCTTACAGAAATAGCCTATATTCTAACTAGTCTGTAGTAATTACTTCTTGACAGCTTGTAAGTATTACTTTATATTTTTTATCTATTATATAAGTTAAAGTTTGATAGGTTAAGATTATGTCTCGTAAATGTGAGCTCACGGGTGTGGGCGTTTTATACGGCAATAATGTATCGCATTCACAGCGTAAAACTAGGAGGCGTTTTGAGCCTAATTTAAGGTCAGTTAAATTTATAAGTGATATAACGACGCAAGAATATAGGTTGTCGGTTAATGCTAGATGTATAAGTTCGGTTGAAAAAGCAGGTGGTTTTGATGCCTATATATTAAAAGCTGATAATAAAGTTTTATCTAGCACGGCCAAAGCTATTAAGAAAAAAATAATTCAGACTAAAACGGCAAAGTCATTATGAAAAATGGTATACATCCGGAGTATAAAAAGTTTTTAATCAACGTTGGTAGCGATGTTTTTGAAACAATGTCAACTCATCCTGCAGGTGAGATCTTAATGGACGTTGATTTTAGAAAGCACCCTGCATGGAATAAAGATGTCGGAAATGTAGTAAATCAATCTAACAAAAGTGTTAGTGATTTTAATAAAAAATTTTCTGGCCTTTCATTTGGCGGTCAAAAAAAGGCAACTAATTAGTATTGCAAAGAGAGGTGACGCTTCGATGGGGCAACGTTAGGAAATCGCGTGTTGCCCTAGCTAAGCTTACGGCAGAATCTTAAGCCGTAATCTGTGATACAAGAATCTGTGGACAGCTACAGTTCGGCAAAAATAAATTAGTCGAAAATTTATAAAACTAATTTACTTTAATTATATATATCCTTAACTTGAAGAGTTGGAAAATTAAAATTATAAACTTCTTCTAAAAGGAATATATGTATCAACAATATTTATTTATAACGATAATATAACAAAGTCATAAATCTTCAATTATTGCGGGGTGGAGCAGCTCGGTAGCTCGTCAGGCTCATAACCTGAAGGTCGTTGGTTCAAGTCCAGCCCCCGCTACCATTTAAAAATTCTTTATAATATATATAATTTAAGGCAAGACAAATTAAGAAAAGTTATAACAAGCTTGTCTATTATACCACCCTTATGCTATTTTTGAGTGGAATAGGCATTGTCTGCGTGGATACCAAATCGTCATTGCGAACGACTATTAAATTAGCATTTTTTAACTAGATTGCTTTGTCAAAACTTGCAGTTTTTCCTTGTAATGACAGAAAAATCGATCCGCACGTGCAAGCCTAGGCGGGAAAGCGTTGTCTGCGTGGATCAGTCATGTCATACCGTGGCTTGACCACGGTATCTTAAGATGCATTTTGTGACACAAGACCTCGCGATCAAGTCATGGGGTGACAAGATTATTGGATCCCGTGGTCAAGCTACGGTATGACAACGAAAGTGCTTTTCGATCCACACGGGCAACGTCCTTTTAGGCTAGGAATGATGTTGGGGCGTTTCTGAATCTACACAGAAAATACCATACTAGAACTATATATATAATAAGGTTACAAAATTATGACTGATGAAAAAGAAACTAATAATAAAGCAATTGGTGATAATAAACTTTTTCGTCATCAAGCTAAGTTTGTAACAGGGGCTATGAATATAAAGCAAATTCCTAACTTTGCACTCCCTCAAATTGCTTTTGTGGGTAAATCAAATGTAGGCAAATCAAGTCTAATAAATACCATATGTAATAACAAAAATCTTGCTAAAGTTTCTAACACCCCAGGGCGAACTAGACAAATCAATTTTTTTAATCTTATAGATAAGCTCATAATAGTTGATCTGCCAGGTTATGGTTTTGCGGAGGTTCCAAATCAAGTTAAAGAGCAATGGGAAATATTAATTAATTACTATTTACGCAGTAGCGATAATCTTAAATTAGTTAACTTATTGATAGATTCAAGAAGGGGAATTAAAGAAAACGATAAAAAAGTAGCAGAGTTGTTACTAGCAAATAAACGAGATTTCCAAATTATTTTCACAAAATCCGATAAAGTTACGGATCGCAAAAACCTTACCCATGAAGCAAAGAATTTCCTTGCAACTTTAAACTACTCATGTAATCTTATTTATGTAAGTAGTAGGAGTAAAGAAGGTGCAAGAGAACTTAAAACTAGTTTTGCAAAATGCATCAAACTTGAAAAATAAGGAAATAGAGGATATTTCTGAATTAAATAGTGTTACTATAATTAAAGATATAATAAGTAGTAACGATCTTAAAAATCAAGTAATAGTTTTAAAATTACCGGTCACCATTATTATTAATGAGAAGTTATTTACTTCTTTTATCGAATCTATTAGATTACTTGAGATGTGTGGTGCTAAAATCTATATAATACATGATCATATAGATTTAGGTAATCTATCTTTAATAACATAAATAGATAAGAATTTTAGTAAAAAAATCAGTAAGATAAATGAAGATAGCTCCAATAAACCTATTGTAATGGAAATTTTATCGAGTTATGTTAACAAACTTATTGTAACAAAACTAAGTAGTGCCGGATGCTATGCGGTTGGTATTTCAGGTAAAGATGCTAATCTACTACAAGCAAAAAAATCAAAATTATTACATTGTAGAATTTCAAATCGCGATGTTATAGATATTGGATTTATCAGTGAGCCTATTATAGTAAATCCTGAAATTTTATTAAATTTTGAAGATAGTAATATCATACCTGTAATAGCTCCTTTTGCAAATGATGAGCAGGAAAATACCCATTTACTGAATGTTAATTTAACTGCCGCTACAATAGCTTCTGTTTTAGGAGCAGAACATTTAGTATTTCCATATGAAGTATCACGTTCGTTTAGAGATTTTCAGTATAACGTAAAAATACAAAGTTCAAGCTTATTAAAATCAATGCTTGATGATAATAATCATTTTATAGAAGAAGAATTAATTAAAATAGCAATAAATGTACTTGAAAATATTGGCGGTTATGTGCATTTTGTTAACAGTAAAGTACAAAACTCAATATTATTAACTTTATTTGCGAATCAAAACATAAATATATATTAGAAAGATACAGAAAAGGAGGAAAATATGGCAGGGGCATTAGCATTAGATCTTTTATTCGTAGGTTTAACAAGACCTGCGATGATATTTGGGGTAAGTATTAAATTTGCTGCACTAAATATGATAATGACTATGGTGGTATTTATCTGGAATAACGGTATTACGATTTTATTCATAGCAGCGGCACTTCATCTAATAGGATATATCATATGCTTTAAAGAACCGCGATTTATAGAATTATATATGAATAAAATGTCTAGAACTAGTCAATGCCCTAATAAATTTTACTATGGAGCAAATTCATACGGCATTTGATGTCATATCTTTATGGTATTAGCCCATTATATAGATCATATGTCATTCCCACATAAGGTTTGCCCCTCGAGGATACCGAATCGTCACGAGCTATGCGACTGTTAGGAGCGTGGTAATCTAGAAAAAATAATATAAAATGCTAATTTATAGCATTTTTTAACTAGATTACTTTGTCAAAACATACAGTTTCTTCTCGCAATGACGGAAAAATCGATCCACAGGGAGCAAACTTTATGCGGGAATGATATTATAAGAACTGAAAATCAAAATAGTTAAATTAGGTTATGTAATGAAGTTATTTAGAACGAGAGCAGCTAAAGAATTTAGATCAAAACAAGAAAAACCTACTTCACATTTTATTCCGTATAAATGTCATTGGGATAGTAATACTATTTTAACTAAAGATAATTCGCTCCTACAAGTTATTAAAATAAACGGCTTTTCTTTTGAAACAGCTGATGATGAAGATTTAGATATTAAAAAAAATATCAGAAATTCCTTATTTAAAAACATGGCTTCAGGAAATATCGTTGTATATTTCCATACTATTAGAAGACGTAAAGCAGTAATATTTGACGATACTGAATTTACTTATGATCCTACTGTAAAAGTACCAAATGATTTTATTACTTATTTAGGAGTAGAGTGGCGTAAAAAGCACGCAGGTACTAGGTCATTCTTTAATGAATTATACATCAGTGTTTTATATAAACCTGATACTGGCGGTGTTGCTATAGTTGAGTATTTTTTAAAAAAACTTAGACAAAAATCTAATAAAAGTGCTTGGGAAAATGATATGAAGGAGATGAAAGAAAATCTTCAAGAAATGTCAAATAGGATAGTTAACACTTTTAGAAGTTATGGGGCAAGAATCCTTGGGGTTCGTAAGACTCCAAAAGGCAATTTTTGTGAAATTTTAGGATTTCTTTCATCTTTAGTAAATTGCGGTGATTCACCCGGTCCGGTAGCATTGCCGCGTGGTACTATTGATGAATATTTACCGACGCATCGCTTGTTTTTTGATTCACGTACTATTGAAGTAAGAAGCCCGCTTGGAAGGAAGTATGCCGGAATAATTAGTATCCTTGAATACGGTCCTAGTACTTCAGCCGGTATTTTTGATGGGTTCCTGCAAATGCCCTTTGAGTTTATTATGACTCAAAGCTTTGTTTTTGCTAATAGAACGGTTGCTATAAATAAAATGCAATTACAGCAAAACAGAATGATACAGGCAGGTGATAAAGCTACTTCCCAAATTGTCGAAATTTCAACGGCTCTTGATATGGCAACCAGCGGTGATATCGGTTTTGGAGATCATCATTTATCATTATTATGCTCTGCTAGTAATATTAAAGCTTTAGAAGATATATTATCAATGGCTTCTGTAGAGCTTTCTAATTCAGGAATCCAGCCTGTTAGAGAAAAAATTAACATGGAGCCTAGTTATTGGGGGCAGCTCCCGGGAAATATGGAGTATATAGTCCGTACGTCAACTATAAATACCCTTAATATGGCTAGTTTTGCTTCTCAACATAACTATCTTCTTGGTAAGATTAGAGACAACCACTGGGGAGAATATGTCACAGTGTTAGATACTACTTCAGGTACACCGTTCTATTTTAATTTTCATGTAAGAGACGTTGGGCATACTTTAATTATTGGACCGACCGGTGCCGGTAAAACGGTTCTTATGAATTTTTTATGTGCTGAAGCACAAAAATTTAAGCCGCGTATGTTCTTTTTTGATAAAGATCGTGGTGCTGAAATATTTATCAGAGCTTTAAACGGCGTTTATACAATTATAGATCCCGGGGTAAAATGTAACTTTAATCCTTTGCAGCTTGAAGATACTAGCGAAAATAGAACGTTTATTTTAGAGTGGCTTCGGGTACTTGTAACTTCGAACGGTGAAAGTTTAACGGCACAAGATAATAAGGTATTAGCACAAGCAGTAAGCGGTAATTTCAGGTTAGAGAAAAAAGATAGGCGTCTAAGCAATGTTATAGCATTCCTTGGAATTGATACGCCAAATAGCTTAGCAAGCAGGATCGCAATGTGGGTTGGTAAAGGATCACACGCAAAAATATTTGATAATGAAACGGATGAAATTGACTTACAAAAAGCTAGAGTATTCGGTTTTGATATGACTGAATTACTTAAAGACCCAATCAGCCTTGCACCTGTATTATTATATATTTTTCATCGTATTAACATTTCGTTAGACGGTCAAAAAACTATGATAGTGCTTGATGAGGCTTGGGCTTTAATTGATAATCCGGTATTTGCGCCTAAAATCAAAGACTGGTTAAAAGTATTGAGAAAATTAAACACTTTTGTTATATTTGCTACTCAAAGCGTAGAAGATGCTGCAAAGAGTAGAATTAGTGATACATTGATTCAGCAAACCGCAACGCAAATCTTTTTGCCTAACCTTAAGGCTACGGATATTTATCGTAGTGCTTTCATGTTAAGTCAGAGAGAATATATTTTAATTAAAACTACCGATCCTACAACGCGTTACTTTCTGATAAAACAAGGAATAGATGCTGTAGTTGCTAAAGTTAATTTAGACGGTATGAACAACATTATTAGTGTTTTATCCGGTAGGGTGGAAACCGTAATATTGCTCGATCAAATTAGAGAGAAATACGGCAATGATCCGGATAAATGGTTACCTATATTTTATGAAGCAGTTAAAACATTATAGATCAGACTTAATTCAAAAAGAGTTGTCATCCCATGGCTTGTCTAGTGTTGCTGCAATGATACCAAAACGTCATTGTGAACGACAGCAAGGAGCGTGGCAATCTCATAAAAATGTCCTAAGATTGCTACGTCGAGACTTCGTCTCTCCTCGCAATTACGAGTGTAACAAGCCAAGGTATGACACTACATGTGAGGCAAGTAGCTAGTCATGAAATTATTTCCTCGTAGCTCTCTTATAATTTTAATCACAAGTTTTATCCTAAATTTGGGGCTCGTAAGTAAATCGTATGCCGATAACGTACTCGATACTATTACCAGTACATTAACAAGTCTTACATGTGAAACACAAGGAGTCGGTGACTTATTACGTAGCGAGTTTTCGCATACATGTATTGTTGCACCTTTTTTTACTTTTGCGGTAATGAATCTTGTTTCTCCTGTTTTATACATGAATACCTTCTTAAAACTCAAAATAAACGATAATGACTTATTCGGTGCGCAATTCCCGGGAGGGCAGTGTACACGTGAAAACAGAATTGATCCTAATAAACCGGAATTAACGTTTGGATTATGTAGTAATACATTACTTGCAAAAGTTAGAGCAACGGCAGTTGCAGAATCAGCGCTTGCTATTGCTAAAGCCGTATTTACCGGTCAAGATCCGTGGGATGATATAAAAGCCTCTTGGAAAAGTAATAAAGCGGATTATTACAATATATATACCGGAAAGCCGGGCCAGAGCGGTACAATGTTTGACATTGGTTTTCCAGTAATAATATGGAAAGTTATTCAGGACAAGGATCGGCTATGTGTAGCAACACCAGGATTTACGGGATATGTCCCTGTCGGATGTAAATATATAAAAGAGCCGTTTCCAAAATCTATGTATAATAGTTTTATGGATATAAGCGACAGTAATTTTATTGAAGATCCGAACGCAACTCCTACCGATCCTTTAGCCCTAGTTTCTTGTAGTGCGGCAGGCGACGGTTGTTATCAAAAAGCTTATAATGCTTCAAAAACAGCGGTAGTAATGACTTCTCCGCTTATAGAATGCATAAGACAAATGATCGCGAGATTATTGATTAGCAAAGACGTATGTAGTTTTGATGATGTAAATTCCGTAATTAACTTGGCTTCAAGAAACACTAGTTCTTTATTTCAGTTCCAAGTCGCAATGTATAAGATAGTTACGGCTTTCTTAACTTTATACGTTATGTTTTTCGGTATAAAACTGCTTCTCTCAGCTGAAGTGCCGCCACGAAACGAGATTATAAACTTTGTACTGAAAATGATATTTGTAACCTATTTTTCAATAGGGCTTAATATAACACCCGGTAGTACTTCGCCTTATGATCGGATGGACGGAATGATTCAATGGGCTTTTCCGTTCTTACTTAACGGCATAAATGGTTTAGCTAGTTGGGTTATGAATGCTTCCCTTCTGATTTATGCAAATTTAATGGTACAAATGTTTCATATGATAATACAGTTTCATATATTGCCTTATGGGATGCATTAGATTGCCGTGTAGCTCATTACTTGGGGCTTGATATGTTATCTACATTACTAGTGGAAAATACCTATAGAAGTCATGATTTTTTAAATTTTGACTTTTTTAGCTTTAGTGCTCCGCCTTATATTTATTTACTAATTCCTGCTATAATATCAGGTAATATGATGCTAGTATCTCTAGCTCTTTCTTACCCGTTACTTGTGATTTCGGTTGCCGCATTTATGGTTAATGCAACAATCATGTGTATGATATCTATAGTAATTCTTGGAATCTTAGCGCCTTTTTTTGTACCTATGCTTTTATTCACGTATACGAAACCTTACTTTGAAAGCTGGGTTAAGCTAATGATTTCATTTTTGCTTCAGCCTATGGTAGTAGTTACTTTTATGATTACTATATTTTCGGTATATGATTTCGGTTTTTACGGTAAATGTAAGTATAGCAGCAAATTAATCAACAATAGTATAGAAGACAAGATCCAAGGCGGTATTACTTCTAAGCGCGATGTTCTAATATTTTATATAAATAATGATTGGTCGCAATACAGTAAAGAAGATGCGGAAAGCTGTCAAAATAGTTTGGGTTATATGCTAAATAATCCAATTTCAACTACGTTTAACTTTGCAAAGGATAGTTTGGATCAAATAGTAACTGATAAACCTGGTGCTAGTTCTACCGATAAATTTCTTTCTAAATTCCAATTTTTATCAGGGATAATTTTAGGACCCGGAATGTTCTTTATCTCGCCTAAAGTACTTTTTGAAAAGATAAAAGATATTTTACTTGCACTGATTACGGCATGTTTTACCCTATATTTAATGTATAACTTTAGTAGTCAGTTGGCTGAATTTGCGGCTGATATGACGGAAGGGGTGGCTCTTAGCAATGTTGCAATAAAACCGCAGGCAATATTTAAGGCTGCAATGGCAGGACTTGCCGCTGCGGGTGCTGCAGCTAAAGGTCTAGACCAATTAGCAGCTAAAGGAGGAAAATTGGGAGGAGACGGGTTAGGCAGCGGAGGCGGAAGATTCGGTGATAATTTAGTAGGTAAAGATGGAAGCAGAAGTTCGAGCGATGAAATAAGCACAAGCGGCGGAGTACCGACATCTACCACTACCTCTGCAACTCCGTCTTCTGCTGCCCCCTTAACTGTTAGCGGTAGTAGTGGAGGCGCTGCACCGGGTACTGCTTCTGAAAAGCGACTTGATATGAGCTTTAGCAATAGAGCCGGTATAGAAGCGCCAATACAGCAACCTATACAATCGGCTCAGCCTTCTACTACAACTCAACCTAGTGTTACGAAAATCAATCAAGAAGATAAAGTAGAGAATTTAAAAGAAAATAGTAATATTAGTAAAAAAACTGAAGAGATGGGACCGCTAACCCAAGAACCAAAAGTTAAAAGAAGTACGGAGGAAGATAAATTTGAAGATTTATCAGAAAAACTATATTTAAAAACAAAAACTGAAGAAGCGGGACCTGATTCTCAAAAAGAAAAGCAAACAGAATCGCCAAAGGAACGAAAAACAAAATACAGCACGGAGATTGAGGACGTAGCTGTTTTAGATGAAACGATTAGTATTACGCGCCCTTCTAGTAAGGGACTTTCAGATGATAGAGTATTTAAAGAGCAAGAAAGTCATGAATTAAAACAAGGTGAAGCAGGATATGTAAAACAAGAAGCAAAAAATGCTGAAATTCGTACAAGAAGAGCGGCGTTTGAGCGAGAAACCGAAGAGCTATATCGTAGCGGTGGCGGTAGAGCAAGGGATAAAGCCGAGCAAATAGATACTAAATCTGAAAAAAGTGGCAGAGGCGATTCCGATGAAAACTCATAATATTGTAAAAATTATTATTATAATTTGTTTAGAATGTTTTTCTTTAAATAGCCTTGCCGGTTTTGGGGATTCATGTTCTACGCTGCCGACTACTACGGATGGATATTTAGAAGGAAATACTGCGTACGGTTATATAATTCGTAGTATTGATATGAAAGCACCAGGAGGAAATTGTGATGCAAGCAAGCCGGGTATAACTTTTTGCTTTAAGAATAAAGATGGTAGCAGCGCCCCTTGTACTATGTATACTTTAAATCAAGGTGATTCTAAAAAAATTAGTGAGTTAAGTACTGATAATAATCCAAACCTTGGTGCAAATCCTATATTAAAAAATATTGTTTTAACGGTTAAAGCATTGGATAATGATGTTTGTTTGCTTATGCCTACATCAAGAGGACCAATGCCGGTAGCTTGTAAATCCTTAAGTTCTATTCCTCCTACTCCTCCTCCGGATAATCCTAATTGTAGTAATATAGGACAAAGCTGCTATACGGGAGGAAATTACAGTCAATCATTAATTAATTTTTCGGGTCTTGCAGTTCAATGCTTAAAGGAAACACTGGATAAAGTATTTTTTGTAGGAAATAGCTGCAGTTCTCAAAATCAAGATACGCAAATTACTAACCTGACAGCATTTCCGACATTTCAAGGTTATTTAAAACAAGCCGTTAATGCTGCACTAATTCTATATGTGATGTTTTTTGCTTTTAATATGATCTTAAATAGAGAATATGCAAATATCGATAAAATAGCTCTTTTTATAATAAAGTTTTTGTTTGTAGCTTATTTTTCCATAGGTCTTGGTCCTTTAGACTTTAGCAGCGGTACACCAAGTAGAGAAAACGGTATATTAAAGTACGGTTTACCTCTCTTGACCAGCGCAGCACCAGAATTTGCACAAATTATTTTTAATGCCGCAGGTTCACAAGGATTATGTACTTTTGATACATCTAAATATAAAGACGGTTATCAATTTTATGGTTTATGGGATGCTATCGATTGCCGCATAGGATATTATCTCGGTTTAGATTTACTTTATAATATAGATAAAAGCGGAATTTTAAGCAGTTTTTCAAGCGGTGGTGGTAGCGGGGGTAATAATACGCCTATACCAAATCTTGGGACTCCCGATTCAAAAAGCCCAAAGGATCTAACTAAAGTCGGTTCCTTAAGATTTTTTACCGTTATGTTTGGCTTCTTTATGGCAGGGAACATTATCATCTTTGCAGGAGGTATAATATTTTCGGTAATATTTTTATCTGTATTATTATATTTTATCACCCATTATTTAGTTTGTATGATTACTATTTATGTAATGACATATATTTCTCCGATATTTATACCTATGGCATTATTTACTAAAACTAAAGCTTATTTTGACGGGTGGTTGAAGGTGTGTTTTTCTTGTGCTTTGCAGCCGGCGGTAATAGCAGGTTTTATAGCATTATTAATTACCATGTATGATTCGGCGATATATAAAAATTGTGAATTCTTAAGACATGATTATGAAAAAGGAGATATCAAATTTAGTACTTTTGAGTTAAGGCTACCTTCTACTGATGCCGAGAAATGCCAAGAAAGCTTTGGCTATAAAATGTTAAATTATTATGCAGGCAAGGGGTGGGAAGAACATTTAGTTATACTATTTCCTATAAAGTCAATAACAAGGGATGTGGTATCTATTCTTGCAGAGCTTTTATGCGTGTTAGTGTTCTCGGTCATTTTCTATTATTTCTCTAAGTCTATAGGTCAGTTTGCGTCTGACTTAACCAACGGTCCAAACATGGATAAAGTTACGGCAAGCCCAACTAAAGTTGTTGATCTAGTAAAGAAAGGTGCAGCTTTTGTTAAAGATGCGGTGCAAGCCTCCCAAGGTAAGCCTCCTGCCGGCGAAAAGCCGGACGATGGCGGCGGTAAGTGTTCAGAAGGTCAAAAGGGCGGGGATACGCTTAGCGGAGAAGGCGGTGGCGGTAGCAGCGGCGGTGACTCGACATTAACGAGCGGAGGTAAGTAGAAAAATATGCAGAATAGCTTGTTAAAAGTTTTAGGAATACTTGCTATAGTAGCTACCCTTGTCTGCTTTATTCTTGCGGCTCTTGGGATGATAGGAGCGGTAAGCATAGGTAACGGTTGTTTTATGAGATACAGTCCGGATGGTAAAGCAGGTTCCGATTCTATAAGTAGTACTGTTACTCTTAATGCTAACGCTAATTATAAAGATACTTCTAATATGTTACCTAACGGAACAATGCAAGTTATTCCTGATCCTGCTCATTACGGTGAATGGCTAAATACTGACGTGGAAGTAGTAGATCAGCAAACGGTAAACTTGCAAATAACTGGTCAGATTAGTTTATGTCTTGCTTATGTACCGAAGGATAATTTGCAATTTACCGAAAGCACAAGACCTGGAAAGTCCAATTTAGACGATAAAGGTAATATGATCCCAATTCCGCGTGTTACGGATGTTAATACACCGCCGCTTTCTTTAATAATAGACGCTAAAAATAATGAATGGCGTAATATTACGGAGTTATACGCTAATGATAGAGTACTAATTTCTGTCTCTCCTAATTACACCACAGGTACGGCTGCAGCAGTTCCGGACGCTTTTAAAGGTACTAAAGTTACGGCTGATTGCTCTCAAGGTCAAACTACGTATAATCCGATTTGCGGTAGATATTCTATTTATTCAGGAGAATATGTAAATGCTTGTGTGTATAAAAAAATTACTGGCAAGGTAATAAAAAACAAAAATGTCCAAAAGGTTGCGTTTGGGGGCGATAGATTGGTGTTATACGGCACCTTCGGTTTTGTGTCGTTATTATTACGAATGCGAATCCCTGCCTGCTTGGATAAATAAAAAGAATTATGCCTGAACCTTATCAAGATGACGGTACATTTACTTTTAGTTGGTCAGATAATGCAGGTAGCTTATTTATTGATTATGCAAATCTTCAATGTTCTAATAATGCTAATATTCCGCCAAATGGTCAATGTCCCGATAGCGTTAGTAATCGTGATGCGAAAGATAAGGATTATATAGGAGGCAAAGACTGCCAAGGTGATTATGACGGAAAAATATGTAATAGTGGAGATTTTCAAAAAAATCGAAGATTCTGGTACACGGCAGACGGTAATGGAGGTAATGGGCCAACGGGACTAATATGGCAATTAAGTAGCACAGGTAGCGTAAGTTCAGATTTACCTTCTAATCCGCAATTTGCTAAATTTGTGGAAAGCTCGGATCAACCAGAAGAATACGGCAAACAATATAAAGTTATATATAATATACCGTTTAATAGTAATACTGAAAAAAACTATTTGCAATATAGGCTCTGGAGTCCATCTTCTCAAGATGCAAGTAAAAATACGGGCGGATATGTTTTAAATATAAAACAAACTAAGTGCTATAGAGAAAACGGAAATAGTTTTAACGATGTTTTTAGTAATCGTGGGAAGGTACAATATATTATAGTTCCGAGTTCAGAGGATCCAAATACTAACGGTAAAAGCTATCCAATTAACGGAATTGATGTCGATAGCAAAGGGGAGACTAAGTTTGAGGCTACGAGTGAAGGGGTTATATGGATGAAAATTTTAAACGACCCGGTCGACTATAAAAATAGTGAAGGAAATTATAAGGTAAGTTTCTTAACAGTTCAGCAGGTTGGAAGTTTTACTATAAAAGTAATGCAGCCTCTACTCGAATTGTTCAAAAGTAAAGTTCAAGGGGCTGCTAAATCTATTTTCCAAAATATCGTATGTTATAAAGGTAATAGCTCATCTTGTACCAACTTTTTTAATTATATAAAGGCACTATTAATTTTATATGTGATGACTTACGGAGCTATGTTTTTACTCGGATTTACTAAAATAAATCAAAGAGAATTAGTAATTAGAATAGTAAAAATAGCGATTGTTAGCGGGCTTATGAACGGTAAAACTTTCGAGTTTTTCAATAATTATTTATTCGATGCTATTACCGGTTTTTCAGATGAAATTATTTCTAATATGAGCGGGTATAGCTTATTTACTTCTACTAATAAAATTTCTAACCCGTTTATGTTTTTAGATGCAGTAATGAGTAAAATATTTTTTAGTAAAACGTTTATTGCTCAATTATTGGCGCTGCTGTCACTCGGACTTAGCGGTATTATATATTTCATAATTACCTTTATCGCATTAATGATTGTTATCATAACGGCATTTAGAGCTGTTGCCGTATATATTATGGCATTTATGGCAACCTGTATATTAATCGGTATAGCACCTTTATTTATTAGTTTCTTATTATTTGATTTTACTAGGTATTTATTTGATAATTGGGTAAGGTTTACGTTTAGATATATGCTAGAGCCGGTAATTATGATGGCAGGTATTATCGTACTTACTCAACTCTTTACCTTATATTTGGATTTTGTTTTAGGTTACAGTGTTTGCTGGAAATGTGCATTACCGATAAAAATTCCATTTATAGGTACTATTTTACCAGTTGCATTACTTAACGTACCGATATTTTGTATTAATTGGTTTGCTCCTTGGGGAATGGATTATATGTCCGGCATGATGGGCGTAAACATGCAAAATATAGTTGCCTTAATTATTATTTCTTACGGTATGTATGGTTATGTTGAATTTTCAGGAAGAATGACTGCAAAGTTAACTGGTGCAGCAGGACCTTCAGCAACTCAGATGGGCGAGCAGATGTCTACCGCTGCAGAGCAGGGAGCATTAAGTAAAATAGGGATGGATAAGAACACAAGAAAATCTATTACCGGTAATGCTAAAGAACGTCTGGAAAAACGCAATGAAACTTTAAAACAAGCTGAGATAAAACAAGCTGAGAAGAAGAAAGAATATGCTGCAAGAAGATCCTACTAAAAAAATTGCAGAAACGCCTAAAGTTGAATCGCCGAAATAATATTATTAACATGATGAAAATTCTTAAGAGTTTGATTTTATTATTGTTATTTTTAGCTTATCCGGCTAGAGGTGATGACGCTTTTGCTTGGATGTCAACAAGTATTAGTGGTTTAAAAAGCTTATTCGGTTGTTTGGAAGTACCTAAATTTACAAGTTTCCAAGAGGGTAAAATAGGGATTAGTTTATCGACTGCCGGAACTTGGCAGTCAACAGGTAATAACGTTGAAAAAGGTAAATTACTTAAAATTAATTGGTCTACTGTCGGTATTACTCCTAAACCTAAAAAATATTTAGTATTGTACAGGATAGATCCAAGATTTAGCATTCTGCAAGTTTTTATTAAAACTTATAATTATGCTAATTCACAGTTTGAAGCTCAGGGTTTTCCTACTACTGTAAATAAAGATGGAAATATACCACCCGATAAAAATCTTGATGCATTATCATTTACTAAAATGTCTGATTATGTTAATTATTTTAATTATGCTAACGGTAATTCAAGAATACCCGTGAATGTAGGAGATGTAGTAAATATTAGCTTGGTTAGTAAAGATAATTTTTTTAGTCCTAGTACTCCTACTATTCCAAATACCCTAAATAATATTTTAACAAAAGAACTCGATAGTTCGATATTTGCCGCTTCTGCCCTTTATACTGAAAGTAATCTCGGGAACTTCGAAAATAGAATAATATATTCATCTGCTGAACAGGTATGTAATATTATAGATTCCTCGAGAAAGACTGTATGTAGTGGTACCGGCAGCAGTACAAAATATAAAAATCCTACTAATATGCAGTTAGTAGGTAAGCCTATGAGTGCTGATTTATTACAAAATTTTATAAGCTCAATTAGTTCTTGTCCTGCTAACTCTAATTTAAATACTAACCCCGCTTGTTATTATGATCAGGGTAGAGGCATGATAATTAAGGTAGGAGGGCAAGTTATTAAGGATCGTGATGAAAGTTTTGTAAATAACGGTAGTAATAGTTTTATATATTATCAAGCAACTAGTGGTGGTACTATAGATTTTAGTAGTAATTGGCAAACTACTGATATGTTCGACTATTCGTTTTTAATGAGTGATTGGAATAGAACCTTCTCAGATTATAGTAGTTTTGCAAATTTCATAAATGATAAAGATTGGTCAGCAAATTTTTTATATTTCGGTCGTTATACTATGATTATTGAGATAGGTAACGGAGCAAATTCGGTTAGCCTGAGTGATCAACAAAATATACATTTAGAATATTTAATAACATCGGATGGAACGCTGCCAAGCTCATCCACTTCCGGAACGCAAGTAGATTATGATTTTTCGGGTGATGCGCCGCAAGATGGTTATTTATGGCTAAGAGTTGTCGCACCTAATAATAACATACAAGGGGTGGTTAGTGTAAATTTCGCTAACTATACTGGTACAACTTGGTTTTCAGATATAGTTTATAAAGGTGCAATTAAACCTATTACAGATGAGTTTAGAGGATTTAGTGAAAATTTTTATTTTAAATTGATTAAAAATTCTGCTGTGCAGAATATAGCTAAAGCTTCTTTAACTTTATATGTTACTATATTCGGTTTAATGTTTGTTATGGGAGCGTTAAAGTTAACTGCGGTAGAAGTAGTAACCCGTATCTTCAAAATAACTGTAGTAGCTTTTATGCTAAGACCGGAAAGCTGGGATTTTTTCAATAAAAATTTCTTCAATGCATTTATTGACGGCATTGATTTTTTTGCAACTAGCGTAGTAGGGGCAACCAGCTCCAAATCAAATATTTTTGGTTTTATTGACCCAATATTTGACAAATACACAAACGGTAGAATTTGGGGATTACTATTTATTCAATTATTACAAATACAAAATGGTCTTGCTTTTATTGCTATCATAACAATTTACTCTCTTATTACGTATTTTAGAGCGATACTCGAAGTGATAATAGGTTATGTTCTCGCTTTTATAGGTCTAACTGTTATGATTTCTCTAGCACCGTTTTTCATAATTTTAATGTTATTTGAAAAGACAAAACCTCTATTCGAGAACTGGATATCGATGTTACTTAGTTATGTAGTGCAACCGACAATATTACTGATTTTCTTTTTACTAATAGATCAGGTTTTATCTGAACAGTTACTAAAGGTAGTTGTTAGAGCTTGCTGGGATATCCTTATACCGATTAAAGTTGGTCTTGATCTCTCACATCTTGGTATACCGTTAAATTTCTCTTTCACTTTACCGTTCTTACCTGGAATACCTTTCTTTGTTCCGGATGTGCAAGATATTAGTAGCTCTAATATTTTAACAAATAATACTAGTACATTTTTAGTGTTATTTACTACAGCGTTATTATTTTATTCATACTGTTTAATGTCATACGGTTTAGTAAGTTTTGTAACTATCGTTGTAGGAATGCTAACAAACGTTACGCCTGCACGAATTGAGGGAAATTATAACCCACCTGCTAACTCTACGGATTCCGTTATGAAAGATTTAGGTGCTGTTGCAGCACCGATTAAGAAAGCTGCACTTGCACCTGCACGAATATTTAAAGATAAGGTAATTGATCAAAATTATACGGCAAGAAAATCTAACGAAAAAGGCGAGTATACGGGTAAATTCTTTGCTAATCGTAATGATCATAAAGATGAGCCGAAAACAGAAAACCACCGGAAACAAAATAAGAAAAACAGTTATAATTATCGTCATTGCGAGCAGTCGAAGTACTTGCGTGGCAATCTTATGAAGTAGTATAAAATTTCTGAGATTGCCGCGTCGATTCGTTGCCTCTCCTTGCAATGACGTTGAAATTAAGCATATAAATAAATGAACAAAAATATTTTTATTACATTATTAATATCGTTATTAGTGCTGTCAGGATGTACGGGTGACACTTGTATTGATCCCGATGATTTCGGTTTTATAAAATTTAATATTTCTTCTAGATATAATCCTGATGAAGTCACTTCAAGGCAGGAAGGTGATCAAGTAGCACCTTGGCGTGATAGTGCCTATAAAGTAAACGGTTACCCATTAACAATTATGGTAAGACCTTGGAGCTATATGCTCGGAGATAAAAATAAGTCAGGGCAGTTATCGGCTTGGTGTCCATGGTACGGTCAGAAAAATAATACTACTACTTTAGCTGACTTTTGCGTTAAATTGAATCCCTGTGAATTTATTAGCAACAATATGTGTCCTACTCCTACTCCAAATGATGCTCCTATTAAGAACGCCCCTTGCATTCTTACAAACGGGGTAGGGCTTTATTTTCTGATTGCTGAGAAAGGTAATGATCCTAATATATCACCTGATTCACAACGTCATCCGAAGGGGATAACTAGACATTTAGGAGAGCCAACTTTGAATCAAGGTTATGCATTTTATAGTATTAGTAGTACCGGACAATTTTTACCAGCCGGTGGCATAAATTACAGATATGAGGATATGAAAGCATTAGATTACGCTCAATCTCCTTTATACTTTAAAATTTTAGATAAATTTTATGATGATAATAGCGGACAATACCGAATAGTTATAAAATCTGGAGTGAGTGATACAAGACCTGATCCTCTACAATTTTTAACAAATTTAATAAAAAATGTATTATTCAGCACTAGTGATCAAGACCAGGGTATTGTTAGAAAAACATATCAGAAAATAATCGAAACTCCGGGGTACCGCTTAAGTGTTTCGGCTATTCTAACCTTATATATAATGTTTACCGGTTTTTCTTTTTTAATAGGTAATATAAATCTTACTCAAGTTGAATTGATAGTTAGAATATTAAAAGTTAGCATAATATCCATATTATTAAGCACAAGTAAAGCTTGGACATTTTTCCATGACTATTTATTTGTATTTTTTGTTGAAGGGGTTGAGCAAATACTGCAAATAATTAATGAAGCTTCTGCTAGCGGGCCCGGTTCTCAAAGTTTACTTGACTTCTTATCGCTCCGCAAACTTTATCTAAATTATTTTCTCTATTATTTGTAGATCCGCTTGGATTTGTATATATTATACTTTATTTGATAGCTTTATATTTTATTTTCCTACTTATATTTAAAGCTACAATTGTTTATCTTACTGCTCTAATAGCTATCGGTATGATAATAACTATGGGGCCAATATTTATTTGTTTCATGTTATTTAATATAACTAGATCGTTATTTGAAAATTGGTTGAGGCAGCTAATATCATATGCCTTGCAGCCTATCATTTTATTTGTCGGTATCGCTTTTATTTCGATGATTATTAGAACCGAAATATATTCAACGCTTGGTTTTGCCGTATGTAAACATGACTTTCCTAATTTAGGACCTATAAATAAAATATTCGGTAGTTTTATTGAGGATTTAGATCCAAGCCTCAGTGATTCAATATTTTATTGGTGGTTTCCTACGCCTATGAAAGGAGGAATTAATAATTTTCATAAAGCAGATATATTGGTGCCGGAAGATTATAAAAAAGATGACGGTACTAATTGCGCTGCATATGAGTGTATTGATAACCGTTATATTGAATTACCTTTTTTAGATTTAGTTAAAGATGCAAAAAGAATTAGTAATTTTGTAAACGGTAAATTCGTTCAGCTTGATGGATTATTGCTAATTTTTGTTTCTATTTATTTACTAAGTAAGTTTAATGAGACTGCTATATCAACGGCAAGTTTTATAGCAGGTACTTCAGGTAATTTAACTAAAATTCAGGCAGTTAATCAGCAATCTTACGACTCTATTATGAAACAGGTTAATAGACCGATAAATTATGCAGCAGGAATGATTAGTAAGCCTTTAAATGCGATACAAGAGCGAACGAGTATGTTCTTTGCTGAACGGTATGAAGGGTTTATGATGGGAAGGCTGGAGAATAAAGCTATTAGTTCTTCTGCTAATAAATCGGTACAAAATGAGGTCAAAAGAAGATACGGCATAGATCATAAAGATGTCAATATGCGAGCTGGCGCTGATTATGAAAAAGGCATTAATGCATTAATAAGTAATAAAGATTTTCTGCCGGAAGGTAATAAATTAAATCCAAAAGCTTTGTCCAATATAAGTTTTGTCCAGCTTCGAGATAAAATTGCCGAAAACAAATATGGTGTAAAAAATTATAGTTCTCTAACTAAGGAACAAAAAGCCGAGCTTGATAAGTTCATGAAATCTGATCTAGGAGATAAGGACAAGTCAACAAAAACTATACGTGAACTAGCTAGTGATGCAAGCTTTACTAGAGATTATCAAAGGGCTTATAAGAATGCTCACCAAGAAATGTCGGGTCGAGGCGTAGGATTACTCGGTAAAAATATCGGGGTGATTAGAAGCTGGCAAGAAATGGAAAATCGTGTAAAAACAAAACGTGCTTTAAAAGAACAAAAACGTGTAGCTATAGGTGAAAAAATATATGCAGGTTATACAGGTCTTAAAAGAAATGCTCTTACTGCAATAGTCGGTAAAGATTTACGTGATGCTTATGAAGGCAATCTAACTAGTGCTGAGTGGCGCAGCTTTGACTATAACGATCCACAGTTAAGAACTTATAGTGAAAGCTTAAAAGATAAAGAAAAAGAGCGTGAATACGCTGAGCTTCAAATGCAGATAAGTAAAGAAACTCTTTCGGCTCAAACAGATATATTATCACCAGAGTATCTTGCAAGGTTAGAGCGTTCTGGAAGACAAAGTGATATAGATTTTTATCAAGAATTGTCTAAAAGGAAGCTTGTTCATGAGGTGCATAGTAGATTATCGGAAGGGGAGGATCCTGTTATAATGGGTGATACATTTATGCAGGAAAAAGCAACTGATAGCCAGATGCGCGCTATGATAGATAATGCTCATAAAGTACATGAAGAGCTTATTAATGAAGATTGGTACGGACGCCGTCAAGAGCATTACGATATTATGCACGAAAAAGCTCAAGAAAATTTAGAAAAAACATATAAAGATCTTAAAGATCATTTTAAAAGAGATGATATTAAGCTTGAAGAAATACCGACATTAATAGCTCAAAAAATTAAAGATACCGATAAAACACCGGAAGCAGAAAAAAGAATCGCTGAAGAAATTAATAACTTTAATGCCAATGTTAAAAATTATGAATATAGTGCAGCGGTGCTAACTAAAATAGAAGATAGGAAAGAAGTAATAACTGCAGAAGTAAATAAAGAGATTGATCGTATTAATAAATATAGAGAAATCGCTAAAATGGAAAAATATGTTAAACCGGTAGAAAGCGAGGGGCGAAAACTTCGTAAGTTAGAAGATCATCTAAGAAGTATGAAGTAGTAGTTTTAGTTTACTATGATAATAAATTAATATATACTAATTAGGTATGGTTATGAACAAAGCAAAAATATTTATGAACGGTCAAAGTCAAGCAGTAAGATTACCTAAAAAATTTAAATTCAATACTAAAGAAGTAAGTATAGTACCTTTAGGTAAAGGAATAGTATTACAGCCAATATTAAAAACATGGTGTGAGGTGTTTGATGAAATAAAGCCTACAGGAGATGTAGAAGTCAAGATTTAATCTTACAGACACTATAAATTTTGTACCTGATTGTCAGTTAAATTTTGACTGTCAGATATATAATCAAGATACAAAATTTCATTATTCTTTTCAACAGCTAATTTCTTACTATCCTGAAAAGTTTGCATAGGAGTTTTCCCATAACAATATTTACCAGAATGAGGTCTTTCATTATTGAAATGCTCTAACCAAATATCAAGATCTAATTGTAAATCATCAAGATCTGTATAAATCTTTTTTCGCATAGCCGTATCAAAGAATTCTTGTTTCATGGTTTTATTAAAACGCTCACACATACCATTTGTTTGGGGAGAATATGCCTTAGTTGTAGTATGTTCTATACCTTCTATGCTAAGAAATAACTCAAAAGCATGATGCTCTATATTGCCCTTATATTCTGACCCACGATCTATAAGAATACGCAGTATTGGTATCCCTTGGCTCTCATACCATGGTAACACCCGGTCATTAAGCATATCAGCAGCAGTAATTGCTGTTTTATCAGTATATAGTTTAGCATCCGCTACCCTAGTATAGCTATCAATAAATACCTGAGAATAAACCTTACCTATACCTTTAAAATTACCTACATAATACGTATCCTGACATCCTAGATAACCTGGATGCTGCGTCTCAATTTCTCCATGTGCTTCTTTTTCATTACGACGCTTCTCTAGTACTTGTAACTGAGCTTCAGTAAGAACAATCCCATCTTGAGCCATCTTTGCTTCTAATGCTTTAAGCCTTTTACTGATATTGTTTAAATCATTACGTAGCCAAATTGATCTCACTCCTCCAGGTGATACAAGTATACCACTCTTCTTAAGCTCATTTGATACTCTTAGCTGACCATATGCTGGATATTCTATTGCCATATCCATTACTGCCTTCTCTATCGCTGGATCAACTCTATTCGCTATTATTGGCTTTCTTCGACTAATTTCATACAACGCTTCTTCGCCACCAGTTTCATACAGTTCTTTAAATCTGTAATAACTATCTCTACTATATCCCATCGCTTTACATGCTGATGATATACTACCAAGACTCTTAGCTAATTCAAGTAAACCTAATTTTGGCTTTATTATTTTTTGATTTAAGTGCATTGTGACCTTCCATTTTTTTATCTGTATTTTTAATACGTAATTTTTATTAAATGTAAGATCAAATCTCAACTAATACATTTTATATTTCAGGCAGCAAGAAGTCTTTGAGTAGCTTCGTCCCAAATAGATTTAGCGGATGCAAATGCAATTCTTTGCTCTGGTGCGGTTTTAGTATATCGTCCAACATTGACGGCAAATATATTTCTGACTTTGCCTATCAGTGATAATATACATTGTGCTGAATTAGGATGCTTAAATTTAATCAATATTTTTTCCTTTCGTCGAGTTGGCTGATGAGCATTTTCAACACAGTTATTTAGTCTCTTATTAGTACGATGTTCAGTGTTAGGACACATAAGCTTAATCGGTTTAATGTAACTCCTGAGCTTATCAGTAACAATTACTCTTGGAGTTGGATAATTACCCAATAATCTTGATAAAAAGCGAATAGCTGATTTCTTGTTACGACGCTTCTGCAATAATATTTCTAATTCATGCCCCTTGGAGTCAACAGCTCTCCATAATATGAATACTTCGCCTTTGATCTTGATGTTCATCTCATCTAAATGCCATTTGTCAGTTGCTTTCCTCTCTCTCTTTCTGATGACAGCTTGAAAATAAATCGCAAATTTATTGCACCAAAATCTTACAGTCTCATGACTTAAAATAATACCTCGATACGCCATCTGTTCTTGAACATCTCGGTAACTATTATTAAAGCGATGATATAACCATACTGTATGGCTAATGATGCTTGCTGGAAAACGATGTCTCTTCGGGGTTTGAGTAATATGCATAGCGTTAAAGATTTATTGATAAATGGTTACTGCTATTCTATAAATCATTCCTTTCAATCGCTCAATACTTAAATTTACATCTCTCTTAACTTGACGATGCCCCTATGACTTTTATATTTTTATTTGAATGATCTATTTTTACTGCATAGGTATAGTGTGCCAGTCCAGTAAGTTAGAGGCTTAGGAAAAAAGCGTATAACGCCATAAAGGGGCGTCGTAGAAATCTTGTTCTAGGGTATAAAAAGGATGTAATTCTACATTTCTATAAATTCTTGTAATTTCTTATCTGAACAATCAGTGCGAACAACTTGAAGCTAAGCGTTATGTTCTTGCTTAAGCTTAATGTGAATAATGGGGAAAGAAGGATTAAAACAATCTTTTTCAGCATTTGGGATATAGGAAATGTTAAAATCTCCTTCTATAGAATTAAGTTCAAGAGTTTTATAATTACTCTTGTATAAACAATTTCCTATATCTTCAACTACTTCATTATTTATTCCGGCACTTTGCTGCTGTGAAATAAATAATATACTGATAAAACCAATTAATTTAAAAAAGGTTTTAAGTTTTAACACAGCTTTTGACCATTTGGTACTTTAGGATCAATTGTAACTAAACATATATCGTTATTAGAATCAGCAAAACCTACTAATAAAAATTGAGACAAAAAGCCGGCTATATTCTTTTCTCCTAAATTTATACAACCGACTATATGGATTTACCTATTAATTCCTGCACGGTATAATGCTTTGTTATTTGTGCGGATGTTTGCAATATCCCAATTTTTGTACCGAAATCAGCCCAAATTTTAAATGCTGGTTTCTTAGCTCTTGGAAACTTTTCTACTTTAATAATCGTTCCTGAGAGTAATTTAACATTCTCAAATTCTTGGTAAGTTATCATATTAAGCTTTATGAAATATATTGTTTTTCTTTGGTAATTTCATCATATTGCTTAAGTTTTATAAGAATATACTCTAAATTATCTAGTTTAATCATGCATGGACCATCGCTTGGAGCATTATCCGGATCTTGATGTACTTCCATATAAATACTAGCAACTCCTACTGCAATCGCAGCTTTTGCAAGTAACTCTACATATTTACGCTCTCCTCCCGTACTTCCTCCAAGCCCCCCAGGCTGTTGGACAGAATGAGTAGCATCAAAAACTACTGGTGTATTTAACTCAGCCATTATTGCAAGGCTACGCATATCAGATATTAAATTATTGTAACCAAAACATGCTCCACGTTCTGTTAATAATATATCTTTTGCTCCAAAAGATTCTAACTTTTTATATACATTTTTCATGTCCCAAGGAGCTAAAAATTGTCCTTTTTTGACATTTATTACTTTTTTAGTTGCAGCTGTAGCTTGCAATAAATCAGTTTGTCTGCATAAAAAAGCCGGTATTTGCAATATATCAACTATTTTTGCTACTTCAGCACATTGATTTTCAGTATGAACATCCGTAACAATAGGACAATTAAATGTCCTTTTTACTTCAGCTAAAACTTTTAAGCCTTCGTCAATTCCAAGACCTCTAGCGCTATTTATAGAAGTACGATTGGCCTTATCAAACGAAGATTTATATATAAAAGAGATATTAAGTTTGGTGGTTAATCTAACTAGTTTTTCTGCCATAAATAAAGCATGATCTTGTCCTTCAATCTGGCAAGGCCCTGCAATCAAAGTAAAAGGTAAATTATTACCTATTTCTAGATTTCTAAGTTTTATTACTTTCTGCATAATTATAATTATTTAGCTATAGGTAAACTGTTATTAGCTTCGTTTTCTTCAATTTCATTAATTTTGGCTACTAAGTCTGTTTTTTTATTAGAAAAAAGATTAGCAAGTACTATTGCATTTATTAAGAATAATGTAGCTAATATTATCGTACTTTTAGTAAGAAAATTATTTACCGTTTTAGCACTGACTACTCCCATGTTACTGCCACCGCTTATATTACTAATTCCATCTGATCCACTACGCTGCATTAAAATTACCATTATCAGTAATACTGCAATGGTAATATGCACAAAAAGAAGTATGTCCATCATATTAAAATAACCGTTTTTATTTGATACTATATAATAATTTTATATTATTTGCAATGTGGTAACGGCACCAATCGCAAATAATACGGAAAAGGGTGTAAAGTTATTAAGGGGTACTATTTTCAATAATTGATTTGATCAATTTATTATATTTTTCTTTTACTAAATCATAATCACCATCATAGTACCCCTCTATATTAATAATCTTTTGTATATAAAAATTTAATTGTTCTGTTTTTGGTAAATCATTTGATTGACTGATATTCATTATATAAGATTTTATATCTTTTATTTTTCTTATAATTACTGGAATATCTTTCGGTTTTATTGCAAACAATCCTATAAACAATACTACTAATGCTTGTGCCAATGTCATATTTAAACTAATTTTTTATGTTTATATTTCGGATTTAAAACATTTTCTCCTTTTATTTTTAGCATATATTCATGATAATCCTGATAATTTCCTTCAAACCAAGTAGCATTACCTTCCGTATCATATGCAATAATATGAGTAGCTATTCTATCTAAGAACCATCTATCATGGCTAATCACTAATACACAGCCTGCAAAATCTAAAATAGCGTCTTCTAAAGCTCTTAAAGTATCTAAGTCTAAATCATTAGAAGGTTCATCTAACAATATGACATTTGCTCCTTCCTTTAATAATTTTGCTAAATGCACTCTATTACGTTCTCCACCTGAAAGTTGGCCGACTTTCTTTTGTTGATCCCCACCTCTAAAATTGAAAGCAGCACAATATGCTCTACTTTTTACAATATTATTACCAAGTCGTAATTCATCTAATCCTTCTGCAATTTCTTCCCAGACGGTTTTATTATCATTCAAATGATCACGTGATTGGTCAACACACCCTAGTTTTACTGTTGGACCAATTTTAATAGAACCACTATCCGGTTTTACTTTACCTGTAATAATATTAAATAAAGTAGTTTTACCTGCCCCATTTGGTCCGATTATTCCTACGATTGCTCCACGTGGAACTTTAAAACTGAAATCTGATAATAGTATTTTATCGTTATATTTTTTAGCTATATGTTCGGCTTCAATAACTAAATCACCCAAATGCGGTCCGTTAGGCACTATTATTTGAGTAGGATCGATTTTTTGTGCTTGTTGTTTATTTAATAATTCTTGATAAGCTGTAATACGTGCTTTACTTTTAGACTGTCTAGCTTTTGGAGCTTGACGAATCCATTCAAGTTCACGACTTAATTGTTTTTTTCTATCATCTTCTTCTTTGCTTTCTAAAGCCAATTTGGTTTGTTTCTGTTCAAGCCAAGAACTATAATTAGATTTCCAAGGAATACAATTACCACGATCTATTTCTAGTATCCATTCTGTAACATTATCTAAAAAATAACGATCGTGAGTAATAACTATTACTGTCCCATCATCATAAGCTTTAAGATAATTTTCAAGCCAAGAAACTGATTCTGCATCTAAATGGTTTGTAGGCTCATCAAGAAGTAACATATCCGGTTTTTCTAAGAGTATTTTACATAAAGCTACTCTTCTTTTTTCTCCTCCAGAAATTTTAGTAACGTTTGCCTCTTTTGGAGGACAACGAAGAGCAAGCATTGCTATTTCTACTTTACGCTCTAAATTCCATCCATCACAGCTATCAATTTTTTCTTGTAATTCTGCTTGTTTAACGAATAATTCGTTTAATTGCTCTTCTGTAAGCTCTTCAGTAAATTTGTTTGTTATATAATTAAATTCATCAATAAGCTTTTTCTTTTCATGGAGCCCTTCCATAATATTTTCAAAAACATTTTTATCAGGATTAAGATGAGGTTCCTGAGGTAAATAACCTACTTTAATTCCTAATGCCGCCCCTGCACTGCCATCATAATCTTTATCAATACCTGCCATAATTTTTAGTAGAGTAGATTTACCTGCTCCATTATGCCCAATTATTCCGATTTTAGCTTTTGGTAAAAAAGATAAATTTGTTTCTTTTAAAATTTGTTTACCATTAATATTTTTACTTAGTTTACCCATTTCATAAACGTATTGAGATGACATAAATTATTATTTCCTTACCTTAATTTAATTTTAATAAAATTTTATCTAGTTCTTCTAAATCTTTATAATGGAATATTAACTTTCCTCCTAGAGAGTAGTTTTCTATTGTTACTTTTATGTTAAACTTTTCTGCTAAAACTTTTACTAACATTTGTAAATCGTTATCTATACTTTTTTCATTCAATAAACGTTTTCCTAACTTATTATTATCAGGGGATTTTATATAATCATTTTGGGACCATTGCCTTACTAATTCTTCTGTTTGACGTACATTTAAATCATTTTCTATTATATGATTTGCTATTACTTCTCCATGTTCATGGTTAATTAAACACCTAGCATGTCCCATACTAAGTAACCCATTATCTACTTTCTCTTGAATGGACTGAGGTAAATTATTTAGCCTTAACAAATTAGCTATATGGCTACGACTTTTTCCAAGCCTTTCTGCTAATTTTTCTGCCGTATAATTAAAGTGATCTACTAAATACTTAAAGCCACGTGCTTCTTCCATAACCGTTAGATCAGACCGCTGTATATTTTCTATTAAGGCTATCTCCATACTTTCTTTAACATCTAAATTTTTTATAATTACGGATACTTCAGAAATTCTTGCTAACTTACATGCACGCCAACGTCTTTCACCGGCTATAATTTGAAAGTTACTATCAACGATAATAGGCTGCAATAACCCATTATTTAATATGGAATCTGCTAACTCCTTTATTTTATCATATTCAAAATTTTTTCTAGGCTGATTCTCATTTGGTTTTATTTTATTGATATTTATAGTTTGTACTATTTCTGATACTTCCTTTTCTATAGATATAACCTCTTCTCTAAGTAAAGAAGATAAACCTCTTCCTAATCCTCTATTTTTCATTATATTTTCCTAAAATTTCTTTGTTAATTCCATATACGCAACTGCTCCAGAACATTTATAATCATATATAATAGCGGGTTTTCCATATGAGGGAGCTTCAGATAACTTAATATTTCTAGGGATTACAGTTTTAAATACTAATTCACCTAAACAGTTTCTTACATCTTCTTCTACTTGCTCAGTTAAACGATTGCGTCTATCATACATCGTAAATAGTATACCTGCAATTTTTATCTTTGGGTTTAAGTTTCTTTCTATAACTTCAACTGTTTTTAGTAGATGACTTAATCCTTCTAAAGAATAAAAATCACATTGCATTGGGATTAATACTTCATCTGCTGCTACTAAAGCGTTTATGGTTAATAAGTTCAAAGAAGGAGGACAATCAATAATTATATAATCGTATAATTTTTTTATTTCTTCTAACAACTTCATTAAAATGTATTCTCGCTCCTCTAACATAGTTAAGTCTAACTCGGCAGCTGCTAAGTTAGCGTTTGAAGGAACTATTTCTAGATTTGGAATATTACTGGGAATTATTGCTTCATATAACTTTATTAAATTCGTTAGGGCTTGATAAATAGTATTTTTACGTTGTTGCTGACTAATACCAAAACCTGTACTACTATTACCTTGCGGATCAAGATCTATTACTAGAACCTTCTTATCCATAGCAGCAAGCGCAGTAGCTAAATTTACGGTAGTAGTAGTTTTAGCTACTCCTCCTTTTTGATTGACTATAGCAATTACTTTTATGGTCATATTATTTTTGTTAAGTTCTTAATTTCAAGAATCTTACCTTCTTTAGAAGTTAAACTTTGATTTACTGAATAATTAAATAACCAGTATTTTTTTGCTTCTTCTATCTCAGATAAATAGCTTTTTCCCTTTAACAATAATAATTTGTCATGTACAAAAATATTTTTTGTACAACCAAATATATTATTTAAATTGGAAAAAGCTCTACAAACTAATATATTACAGTTTATTTCTGTTTCTTCTATTCTCTGATTTATTATTTTTATATCATTTCTTGATAACTTTGATGCTTTCTCTAAAAAAATACATTTACGTAAATCTGATTCTATAAGGCTTACTTGTGCTATTCCCGCTATAGATAATATAATACCTGGAAAACCTGCACCGCTCCCTATATCAAACTAAATGTATTTTCTTATTGTTAATATAATTTAATAGTTGTAAGGAATCCAATACATGTCGTTTCAACAAATTCGTTATATTATTTTCTGATACAAGATTAATAGCTTTATTCCATTTTTGTACTAATTCTTGAAAGATTTGTAATTTCTCAATTATTTCATGTGGAATTTTCATCATTATGTTTAGTTCTTAAATACACTATAATTGCAGTAATCGCCGCAGGCGTAACTCCTGCAATGCGTCGTGCTGCCCCAATATTAATAGGTTTATAGTAGGAAAGCTTTTCTTGTATTTCTAATGATATACTAGGTATTTTAAAATAGTCAATATTTTTAGGTATTAATAGTGATTCTTCAGCGTGAAATAAATTAATATCAGCATATTGTCTATTTAAATATGAAGAATATTTTGATTCTATATAGAGTAACTGTAGAATATTTTTATTTTCTCCCTCAAGCACAGGAAAATTTTTGTAACTTGTTCTACACTAAATCCAGGCATTTTAAATAGATCAAGTACTGTTTTATATGTACCGTCTTGTGCGACTTGAACACCCATTTTAACAAGCTTACTAGTAGTTAAAGATAAATTATTCAATAGAGAGTTTATTTTTTTTATATTTTCTTGTTTATTATTAAAGATTTCTTTACGCCTTTGCGATATAAGTCCAATATTTATTCCTAACTGTGTCAAACGCACATCAGCATTATCAGCCCTTATAGATAATCTATATTCCGAGCGTGAGGTAAACATACGATAAGGCTCTAAAGTGCCACAAGTTATTAGATCATCTATCATTACTCCTATATAACTATTTGCTCTTGTCAATATAAACGGATTTTTATCTTTTACTGCTAACGCAGCGTTAATACCTGCTATTATACCTTGCCCTGCTGCTTCTTCATATCCTGTTGTACCATTAATTTGACCTGCAAAATATAAACCGTTTACTTTCTTTGTCTCTAATGTAGCTTTTATTTCACGTGGATCAACATAATCATACTCTATAGCATAACCTGGACGTAAAATTATTGCATTTTCTAATCCTAATATAGTTTTTATCAATTGGTTTTGTACTTTTTCAGGCAAAGAGGTAGAAATTCCGTTAGGATAAACCGTATGATCGTCTAACCCTTCAGGTTCTAAAAATATACGATGCTCTGATTTTGTGCTAAATCGAATTATTTTATCTTCAATTGAAGGACAATATCTCGGTCCTATACCTTCTATTTGCCCAGAGTACATTGCAGATTTGTCAAGATTAGCTCGGATGATATCATGAGTTTCGGTAGTAGTTTTAGTGATAAAGCAATTTATTTGAGGAACATTTACACTGCTGGTTAATTCTGGAAAAAGGTCTAGGTATTTTGTCACCTGATTGTAATTCAACTTTATTATAATCAATAGTACGCCCATCAATCCTTGGAGGAGTACCTGTTTTTAAACGAGAAAGTTTAAAGCCAATTTTTTTTAAAGTATTTGATAAACCGCATGAAGATTCCTCGTCTACCCTACCTGCAGAGATTTTTATTGAGCCAATATGAATAAGACCTGATAAAAAAGTCCCTGTAGTTAGTATAATCTTTTTACAAGGTATTTTACTACCGTCATTTAAAATAACAGCTTTTACTTCAGAGGTTTTAACTGAAATATCTTCTACTTTTGCATAAAGTATAGTTAGATTAGGATAATTTGTTAACAGCTGAAACATTACTTTTTTATAAAGCTTACGATCAACTTGAGCACGAGGTCCCCAAACGGCAGGTCCTCTAGTCTCATTTAACATTTTGTAGTGTATACCTGCTTGGTCTGTGGCATATCCCATTAATCCGTCAAGTGCATCAATTTCTTTAACTAATGTACCTTTTGCAATTCCCCCAATTGCAGGATTACAAGACAATTTACCTAAATTTTTAGGTTTTAACGTAATTAAAAGAGTAGATACCCCTAAGCGTGCAGACGCCGCAGCTGCTTCGGCACCCGCATGCCCGCCTCCTATAACTATTACGTCATATTTTAACATTACTTATTCTATAACCTCACTTGGATTAAAGAAAAAATTAATTTCTCTTTTTGCGCTATTTTCGCTATCTGAACCGTGAATACTATTAGCTTCAATTGATTCACCTATATCTTTCCTGATAGTACCTTCTTCTGCTTCCGAAGGGTTAGTAGCCCCCATAACTCTACGATTTGAAGCTATTGCATCTTCTCCTTTTAAAACTTGGAGTATTACCGGGCCGGAAGTAATATATTCAACTAAGCTATTAAAAAATGGTCTTGCTCTATGTTCATCATAGAAACATTCTGCTTCATACTTAGTTAGCATTTCCATTTTTTGAGCTACTATTTTTAAGCCCGCATTTTCTAAGTAAGTAATAATTTGCCCTATTTTGTTCCTTTTGATAGCATCAGGCTTAATCATTGAAAAAGTATATTGTATTGTCATTTTTACCTATTATAATTTAAATTTATTTTTTTGCTGAATGATTCCATGTTAATGCAAACAAGCCGCTTCCTAAAAGAGCAGAAATACTGAAAAACACGAATACTCCATCCCATCCATAATTATCGCTTATCCATCCTACACAAACACCTGCAATAGCTGCCCCTAGATAACCGAACAACCCTGATAATCCATTAGCCGTGCCGACAGCTTGACGAGTGCTAAAATCAGCTGCTGCAATACCCACAAGTAATTGAGGTCCAGAAACAAAAAAACCTATTAAAAAAAGAACCATAATACTTAATAGTTCACTTTGAGTAGGAATTTTCCAAAATAGTATTAATAGTAAACTAAGCAATAACATGCATACTGTGCCAATCGGTCCTCGCCTTCCTTGAAACAATTTATCCGATAAAAAGCCTGCTATTAGTCCTCCCGGTATTCCTATCATTTCATATAAGCCTATTTGTAATCCGGCATTTGATAGACTTATTCCTCGTAATTCTTTTAAAAATGTCGGAGCCCAATAAATCACGCCGGAGCGTATTATATATACAAACATATTTGCTAGACAAACATACCATATTAACTTATTACCGAACACCATTTTAAGTAATTGCGGTGTTAATAGCTTTTCATAATTAC
Source organism: Rickettsia endosymbiont of Argas persicus (assembly GCA_050920645.1). Taxonomy (GTDB): domain Bacteria; phylum Pseudomonadota; class Alphaproteobacteria; order Rickettsiales; family Rickettsiaceae; genus Rickettsia. Next base: position 2,011,648 of record CP133316.1, read on the forward strand.
TTATTGATTCAGGAGGATATTCTTTATATTCCTCAACAGTAGATAAACCTACATCCTTTGGAGAATTACGAAGTCTATTATATAAAAAAAGTGATACTAAACACGCAACTATGCCTGGAACAAAAAACGCGGCTCTCCAACCAAATTTATCGATTAAATAACCACAACTTATCATAGCTAAAGCACCGCCTATTTGATTAGACGTTGCACCCATTGCCCACTTAGTTCCAAGTTCTTTAGAAGCAAACCAATGAGTTAACATTTTCGTTGCCGGGGGCCAACCCATAGATTGAAACCAATTACTTGTTATCCACAAAATTCCGATAAGTAATAACGAATCGGAAAACCTATTAAAACAGTAAGGATACCGACAAATAACAGCCCTGACACCATAAATATCCGAGCATTAGTTTTATCACTAATAAATCCGTTACAGAACTTACTTACCCCGTACATTATGGAAGAAGTAGTTAATATCCACCCTATTTGAGTTTTTGTAACACCGAAATACTCTCTTATAGCCGGTGTTGCTATATTAAAATTTTGACGACAAAAATAAAAACCGCGTAACCTATAATAATAGAATACAAAATTCTAACCCGCCAACTATTATATTTTTTAACATAAGGTGTTCTTGGAGTTTTAGGTTTTGTATTTTTCATATCATAAAATCCTATAGTATAAGGGAAGGCAAGTTTTTATTTAAAACTTGCCTTGATTAAAATATTAAATTTTAAAAAATTTATTTCTCAGTATTATTTACTAAAAACTTGATATTCTTTATTTAAACCTCTAACAGCATATATCCATAATATTACTATCACGAAAAATATAGAAGCAAAATATGGGGTTGCTTCAACAAATCCAAATGCCGGAAATAAAATAAAAAAAGTTGATTGAATAATGGCTCCACCTGATTTACCGAATCTTCCGCCGATAACTTCAACAGCAGCCTGTCCTTTTACTCGCAAATCTTTATCAAGCGGAATATAAGCCATATTTTTAGTAGCATCAAATAATGAGTATTTTACACCTTTACTTAAAATATTTTGAATCATACCGATCATAACCGCAAGAGCTAAAGGACCTGATGCAAGGATTCCGGTTAAATGCATAGCAATCATACTATCGAAGAAAATAAATGCAAAGAATGCAGCACCAGTAAGTAACATCATTAAAGGTGTTATCATCGCAGCAGTTAACCAAGATACTTTTCTTAAAATATTACTACCTATAAGCATGAAAGCAATCGCAACCCAACCTTGGTAAAATTGGAACTGACCCATATATATAGTATAGGCTTCTTTTGTTGGATATAATTCTTTACTTTCGATTTCCAAACGCCTTCAACTAAATTTACTGAAACACCATAAGCAATAATTAGTAGTGCAATATAACCGATATATTTAGAAGTAAAATCATTTTAAAACTGTCTATAAGCGACATTTTTGCTTTAGATTTTTTCTCTTTACAAGTGTAGGATCATAAAGCTTAGGATCAGTTAAAACATTTTTATTCATCCAACTATATGTTAATATTATTAACAGACTACTTGTTATCATAATAACAAATAGTGGGGTAAATTTTAAATGCTCAGCCATTATTTGAGTTTTTTCATGTAAAAAATAACCGATAATAACGGAGGTTACAGGTAATGCTAAATTAGCAAGTAATCCAAACATAGAGTAAAAACGCTTAGCTTCATCGGTTTTAGTAATTTGGTTAGCAAATTGCCAAAATAATAAGCTTAGCATTAAAGTACCCCAAAGCTCTGCCATAGTATAGAAAGATGCAAAACTCCATTTCCCAACTATTCTTATAAACCATTTAAAATTAGGATATGCTAAACTTAAAGATTCGATAGTTTCAGGATTTGGATGTACTAAATCGATAAGGATAAAGAACAAAGGCAAATAATGCAAAATATGCTAAGAAAATGATGTAATAACATAAAACACGTTTTCTTGTTTTAAAACATCACAAAGCTTAACGTAAATTATCATAGCAATTACTGCAGAGGGTAATACTATGTATGTTTTTAGGAAACTTATTGCTTCAGCTCCTATATCTGTTACTACAAAGCCGTCTTTAATCGAACGAAGCGTTGAGTAATTTAGTAAAATACAAAACATCATAAACGCCATCGGCAAGAATTTTTTATTTTCATATCGCTCGATAGGCCAAATTACTTTTCTTAATTCCGAAATATAATTATTACTTTTGGTGGTACTATAAATTAAATTTTTCTATTTATTTCAAAGATACACACTATACTAAAATATATAGAAAAAGTCAAACCTATTGATTATCGTCAATTCAATTGGATTTGGCGACAGGCACGAGGAGTGACGCCTATAACTTGTATTAGTTGAGATTTGATCTTACATTTAATAAAAATTACGTATTAAAAATACAGATAAAAAATGGAAGGTCACAATGCACTTAAATCAAAAAATAATAAAGCCAAAATTAGGTTTACTTGAATTAGCTAAGAGTCTTGGTAGTATATCATCAGCATGTAAAGCGATGGGATATAGTAGAGATAGTTATTACAGATTTAAAGAACTGTATGAAACTGGTGGCGAAGAAGCGTTGTATGAAATTAGTCGAAGAAAGCCAATAATAGCGAATAGAGTTGATCCAGCGATAGAGAAGGCAGTAATGGATATGGCAATAGAATATCCAGCATATGGTCAGCTAAGAGTATCAAATGAGCTTAAGAAGAGTGGTATACTTGTATCACCTGGAGGAGTGAGATCAATTTGGCTACGTAATGATTTAAACAATATCAGTAAAAGGCTTAAAGCATTAGAAGCAAAGATGGCTCAAGATGGGATTGTTCTTACTGAAGCTCAGTTACAAGTACTAGAGAAGCGTCGTAATGAAAAAGAAGCACATGGAGAAATTGAGACGCAGCATCCAGGTTATCTAGGATGTCAGGATACGTATTATGTAGGTAATTTTAAAGGTATAGGTAAGGTTTATTCTCAGGTATTTATTGATAGCTATACTAGGGTAGCGGATGCTAAACTATATACTGATAAAACAGCAATTACTGCTGCTGATATGCTTAATGACCGGGTGTTACCATGGTATGAGAGCCAAGGGATACCAATACTGCGTATTCTTACAGATCGTGGGTCAGAATATAAGGGCAATATAGAGCATCATGCTTTTGAGTTATTTCTTAGCATAGAAGGTATAGAACATACTACAACTAAGGCATATTCTCCCCAAACAAATGGTATGTGTGAGCGTTTTAATAAAACCATGAAACAAGAATTCTTTGATACGGCTATGCGAAAAAAGATTTATACAGATCTTGATGATTTACAATTAGATCTTGATATTTGGTTAGAGCATTTCAATAATGAAAGACCTCATTCTGGTAAATATTGTTATGGGAAAACTCCTATGCAAACTTTTCAGGATAGTAAGAAATTAGCTGTTGAAAAGAATAATGAAATTTTGTATCTTGATTATATATCTGACAGTCAAAATTTAACTGACAATCAGGTACAAAATTTATAGTGTCTGTAAGATTAAATCTTGACTTCTACATATAACTAATAGGCGAGTCGATGAATAACGAAGCACCAAGTTCAACTCAAATGACTATTTAACCAGTATAAATTCCAAAATTAATATTACCCAAGAATTTTTATTAAAAACTTTTTTAACCTTAAATCCTATTTTTTCATAAGCATTTTTTACGTCTTCCGCTTGACAATCAAGAAAACCAGACAATACTAAATAGCCGCTTTTATTTATAAGTTTGCTGATTTGAGTAGATAGTTGAATTAAAGGCAAAGCTAAAATATTACTTATAACTAAATCAAATTTATTATTACTATCTGATGAGATTTTTTTAGAAGTATTTTGATAAAATTGAACCTGTGAATTATTAAAATAAGCATTCTCTTTGGCGATTTTTATCGATAATTCATCAATATCACAGCAAAAATTTTTGCCTTACTCCATAATTTTTCAGCTACAAAAGAAAGGATACCGCTGCCGGTTCCAATATCAAGAATTTTATAGGCTTTAATATCCGCAAGATACTCTAAAGCTTTAATACATCCGAATGTAGTCTCATGATTACCTGTACCGAAAGCCCTAGAAGCTTCAATTAAGATTAAATCTTTATCCTTAGGACATTCACCTTGATGTAATTTTGTACAAATAAAAAAACGCTCTGTTTGGAGCGGCGATAATTGGTTTTGATAAAGTGTTACCCAATCTTTATTCTCAATTTCTTCTAATATAATATCGCTGACAATTTTTATGTCATTTACCTCAGCAAATTTTGATATTTCTTTTTTTAAAGAAGTAAGATTAGGTTTAATATTATAATAAGCTTCAAAACGCCAAGTATCATCGAATTGTGATTCTATAGTTTTAGACTTAATTTCATATGTTGATGTAGCACTTACTTTTTCTACAAAAATTCTTCAAAGATATCAATATCACAATATTGAATATCAAATGAAATTTTAAAAATAGCTTTTAATTGACTATCAGATTTAAACATGATCTACTTTATAACTAAAGTTTAATATTAATTAAGGTTTACATAATGCAAAAATAATTATTAATATTTTTACAATATTATTATTCTCTACAAACAGTTTAGCTGATAATGCTAATACTAATTCTGCTAAGAAAGATACAGAAAAAAAAGACGACAGTACAGCACAAAAAATTATAGATGAATTTTATGCATATGCAGGTACTATCAAACCGGAAATACGTGAAGAGATACAAAATATAGAGTTGAAATAGTTAATATCAATAAGAAAAACGAGAATTATTTAATAGCCTTTCTAAAGAAGCTCAAAACTTTTTAACACAGGAACAGAAATATAAACAAAGATTATCTTTCTCAGTTATGGCTACCAAAGATGATAAAGAAAATGATACCGCAAAAGATAATAAAGTGTAGAAGTCAAGATTTAATCTTACAGACACTATAAATTTTGTACCTGATTGTCAGTTAAATTTTGACTGTCAGATATATAATCAAGATACAAAATTTCATTATTCTTTTCAACAGCTAATTTCTTACTATCCTGAAAAGTTTGCATAGGAGTTTTCCCATAACAATATTTACCAGAATGAGGTCTTTCATTATTGAAATGGGCACCGTCAAGTTAAGTAAATTGGTTTCAAAAAGTACTATGTTTTTATATTTCAGGCAGCAAGAAGTCTTTGAGTAGCTTCATCCCAAATAGATTTAGCGGATGCAAATGCAATTCTTTGCTCTGGTGCGGTTTTAGTATATCGTCCAACATTGACGGCAAATATATTTCTGACTTTGCCCATCAGTGATAATATACATTGTGCTGAATTAGGATGCTTAAATTTAATCAATATTTTTTCCTTTCGTCGAGTTGGCTGATGAGCATTTTCAACACAGTTATTTAGTCTCTTACTAGTACGATGTTCAGTGTTAGGACACATAAGCTTAATCGGTTTAATGTAACTCCTGAGCTTATCAGTAACAATTACTCTTGGAGTTGGATAATTACCCAATAATCTTGATAAAAAGCGAATAGCTGATTTCTTGTTACGACGCTTCTGCAATAATATTTCTAATTCATGCCCCTTGGAGTCAACAGCTCTCCATAATATGAATACTTCGCCTTTGATCTTGATGTTCATCTCATCTAAATGCCATTTGTCAGTTGCTTTCCTCTCTCTCTTTCTGATGACAGCTTGAAAATAAATCGCAAATTTATTGCACCAAAATCTTACAGTCTCATGACTTAAAATAATACCTCGATACGCCATCTGTTCTTGAACATCTCGGTAACTATTATTAAAGCGATGATATAACCATACTGTATGGCTAATGATGCTTGCTGGAAAACGATGTCTCTTCAGGGTTTGAGTAATATGCATAACGTTAAGATTTATTGATAAATGGTTACTACTATTCTATAAATCATTCCTTTCAATCGCTCAATACTTAAATTTACATCTCTCTTAACTTGACGATGCCTTACTTATGCATAGAGACTTAGGAGGTAATTTTTCTATGTAGTTTTCTCCTGAATAATTGATTGCTTCATTTTTTAAATTTTCTAGAAATTCTAAAATAATTCTTCCGGAAAGACTAATTTTTCCATCTTGATCCATTTGTGATTTCCCTCTTGTGTACGATCTAATATAACAATCTAGAAAGACATTGGCAGGACCAGTATCAAATCCTACAAGTTCACCATTAGAATTCTTTAAAGTAATATTTGCTGTACCACCAAGATTAACAACTACCCAATTTTATAGCTAGATCTATCTAAAAGAGCTTGCTGATAAATAGGTGCTAGGGGGGCTCCTTGTCTACCATTTTTAACATCATTAATACGAAAATCACTGATGACTGGGGTATGCTGTAAATCTGCTAGTAGTTGACTATTGGCTATTTGAATAGTAATAGAATTTTTAGGATCATGATATAAAGTTATCCCATGATCACCAATTACATCTATTTTTTGGTTATTATTTTCTTTTAATAAATCTTTGATGAGATCATTGCATAATAAAGTATAATTAGATATAATATTGTTATGTAGGTTAATAAACATTCTATACTCGATTATCTAATCCCTTGTGAGAACCTCATATTAATTTTTATAATCTTCAAAACTAACTTTTTTTTATTCATTCCTTATCCTAAATTGGCATAGCTAATGCTTGTGGTCGTGGTGGTGAGTATAGAAGCCTAAAGAGGAAAGAGCATTTGAAAAGTTAGAGTTTGGAGTGATAGCATTTGGGGTTCCGGTGCAGCATATATGACCGTTTAAGCATATTACTTGGTCAGAATTTTTGATTACGGTAAATAAATCGTGCGAAATCATAAAACCGTAATATCTAACTTTTACGAATTAAATTGATAAGCTGATAAAATTCTTGTTGACTTGTGACATCTAAAGACTGCAAAGGTTCATCTAAAATAATCAAATCGGGTTTACTAAGCAAAGAAGAGGCTAGAACTATTTTTTGAAATTGCCCGCCTGAAAGCGTAGAAAGCTCCTGATCTTTTAAAAGCTCTAAATCAATGAATGAGTGAATTTCTTTAATATCATTAGCAAGGTTATTGGGAGCCAATAAATCCAAGAATTTTTTTACCGTGATTGGCAGATCAGAACTTAAGCCAAACTTTTGCGGTACATAACCGATTTTTAATTTCGAATCTATTACGATTTCACCGCTTGTTGGTTTTTCAAGCCCAAGCATCAGTCTAACAATGGTAGTTTTGCCTGCTCCGTTCGGTCCTATTAAAGTGGTAATATTATTTCTCTTGACGGTGAAGCTAACGTTGCTTATCGGTAATTTATTACCGAATTTTTTAGATACATTATGAAATTCTATTATGGGTTTTTTCAAGACTAATTAACTCTATGACATTGTGGGCATTTTTTAATCCATGCAACAAAGCCAATAACATCCTCTACGTTGAATAAATACCAATCAACTCAGCCTGTCCTAAAAGATGCTTCTGCAGAGCTAACACTAAATCCTGCTTGCTAGCATCTTCTTCTAAATCAAGATAATCATTTAGAGCATATATTTTGAAAAAATACCGGTGAGGCTTACCTGCCGGCGGGCATGGTCCACCATATTTCTTTTCTTTCCAGCCGTTATTTAAAATTTTAATATCGTTATTTTCTTCTCCTTCTTGAAAAGAGGTAACAGAAGCCGGAATATTATAGACTATCCAATGATCCCATATGCCGTGCGGCGGGGCTAATTCTACCGGTGCATCAGGGTCGTCCATGATAAGCACAAAAGATTTAGTATTTTCAGGAAATCCGCTCCACTCTAAATGCGGAGAAACATTTTGACCCTTACAAGTAAATTTATCAGGAATACGCTCGTTATGCTTAAAAGCCGTGCTTGTTATTTTAAAAATCATAAGGGACTCCTTATTATTTATAGCGTAATTGCGAGAAATGGTAGGCTTTGTTGCATGGATCGAGGGCTGTCTTTGTCATTCCCGCGAAGGCGGGAATCCAGCATAAAGCGAGATAAGTCGAGCTTTTAATTTTAAAAACTTGCTGTATTTTTACTTTTTTTCTGGATTCCCGCCTTCGCGGGAATGACATAGGAGCCACACAACAACACCTATTTCTCCTCGTAATGACGTTTCAGTAATTAATTAACAACTTGCCATTGTCCATCAGGTTGACGGCATGCAGTACCGTAAGCTTTTTGCTGTTTTCCGCCTACCACTACTGTTTGGGTATATTCACGGCAATATTGACCGCTATTATTTTTAAAGGTTTTGCTAGGTGTCACATAACCGTAATTACCGTTATCGGGATTACGCCATTCTACACTGCTGCCGCTCGGTGCAGCTTCTAAAGCTCTTTGTGATGTTAACTCCGCAAGTTTTCTATCCTGCTCATCCATACCTGCTCCGATTTGATTACCGACTATGGCACCAAGTAATGCACCGACACCTACAGCAGCAAGTTTACCTTTTCCACCGCCGAACTGTGAACCAAGTAACGCTCCTGCCGTTCCACCGATTAGCGTACCACCGCCTTGCTTATTCATACCGCCCGGACCTTGACATGCTTGTAACATTGATGTTGCAAGAATTATAACTAAGATTTTAGATATTATTTTCATATAATTTCTCATTTTAAAGTACTATATTTTATAATTATATGGTTTTTACAATTTTGTAAAGTATAAAACAATTACAATTTTGTAAAGTATAAAACAATAGCACTATTAATTTTTAAAAATAGTGTTAAACTATAAAAAAACAAATTAAATACTATTTATGGACACTCAAAGCCGTAACTTACTAATAAAGTCAGCATCTTACTTATCGGTTACTACGGCATTAATCATTTTAAGTGTAAAAATGTATGCTTGGTTTGTGACTGATTCGCAATCAATACTCGCTTCTTTGGTTGATTCGATGCTTGATATAACTTCTTCTTTTATCAATTTAATAGCTTTACGATTTGCCTTGCAGCCGCCTGATCATGAGCATCGATTTGGTCATGAAAAAATACAAGATTTAACGATCTTTTCACAATCGATATTTTTCTTTGCTTCAGCTTTTCTTGTTGGCTTTTTCTTCTATTAAATCTTTATTTGAAAAGACTCAACCGGAAAATATTGGTGACGGCACAATTGTAATGTATTTATGTATATTTTTAACCGTTATCTTGGTGCTCTATCAAACTTACGTAATAAAAAACAAAATCTGAGATAGTTAAGGCGGATAAATTACATTATTTTACGGATTTGTTTACAAATATTATAGTAATTATTTCTATAAATCTAAGTGATCGTTTTTGGTTTGTTGATTCTTTATTTGGCGTTATTATTTCGCTATATATATTTAAAACTTCTTATTCTTTATTTAGAAAAGCCTTTAAAAACTTAGTTGATCAAGAATTACCTGAAGAAGATAGAAAAAAAATTATTTCAATAGTTACCGAGCATAGAGGCATAAAAGGTATGCATGAAATGAAAACTAGATATGCAGCTCAAAAAGCTTTTATTCAATGTCATTTAGAAATGGACGGTAATATGTCACTTTATAATGCTCATGAAATTAGCGATGAAATTGCACTTAGAATATTAAAAGAATTTCCTGAGGCCGAAATAATAATTCACCAAGATCCTTACGGAGTAGAAGAACACGTTAATTATCGTGAATATATTGTTAGATAAAAATTTTAATAATTTTTTTATGAAGCAAGCTTTAGAACAAGCAAAAAATTGCTTTTGATAAAAATGAAGTACCGGTTGGAGCGGTTATTGTAGATAGGTTAAATCGCAAAATTATTGCTAGCGGCTATAACAAAAGCGAGGAAGCAAATAATGCTCTTTATCATGCCGAAATTATCGCGATCAATGAAGCATGCAAGATTATATCATCTAAAATCTAAGTGATTACGATATTTATGTTACTTTAGAGCCTTGTACTATGTGTGCAGCAGCCATTGCTCATAGCAGGTTAAAATGTCTGTTTTATGGAGCTACTGACCCTAAACAAGGAGCAATTGAAAGTAACTTACGATTTTTTAACAGTAAAGCCTGCTTCCACCGACCAGAGATATACGGAAATATACTTGCCGAAGATTCAAGCTTATTGATGAAAGAATTTTTTAAAAGGATGAGGGGTTAGATGTAGTGATTCCTATGTCAATTTCTTCATTTTCTCTTGCAAAGAATTTTGCCTTAGGCGAGTTTTTTAAGCTTTTAAAATCAATTATTTCTGCATTTTGATTTTGGCAGCTACAGGCAAAAATATATTTTCTTTCATCTTCAACTTTTTGAATACACTGCCCACAAATTCCTTTCATCATACATTGCATCGATGAATTAACACTAACAATTATTTCTGCATTTTCACTGAATATTTTTGAGGCTTGTAACTCTTTTTGCTATTTCAGGAGAAGCGTTAATTATCACTTTATCTACTGAAGTTAATTTTTGTGTTTTTATTTCATGATAGGTAAAAACATAACCTCGTTATTATTATCTTTTAGAGTTTTAATTAAAATATTACTTGGTTCGGAATCGATAACTACTATTTTCTTATTTTTTGGTATTTCTAATGGCATCCCGCTTGGTCCCATTAAAACCACTTTTTCACCTTCAGAAAATGTTTTACATAAATTAGTGGACTTACCTACATCATAAATTATGAAGCTAATTAAACCCTTTTCTACATCAATATTCGAAGCACTTAAAGCTATAGGCTCTATTAATTTAGCCACATCATCAGAATAATTTTGTAAGCGAAAGAACTGTCCAAGTTTAAAATTTTTAGCAGCAAGCGGTGAGGATATTATCAATTCTGTAGTTTTATTATCCAAGATATTTAATTTATGAACTATACTAATTAATGAACTATCAAGCCGATCAGAAAAATCTTTATAACTGCCTTTAAACTTAGGACTTTGGTTCATAAGCTTCCTATCAATAGCTTCGTAGCCCTCTTTAGTGCTTGCAAGAGCTTTAACTACACTACCCGAATATTGAGGATTACAGTCTCCAAAGTAGCTATATTTATCTTTATCAAGTAGACTGTTGTTTTCTATACCGATTGACATGATTACGGTTTTGGCGGTTATTTTACCGTGTTTTATGTCATTCCGCTCTCAAACTCCACCGATTCCACATGCCCATATTTATCAGTATTGATTCTCAAAGGTTGTATATTTTCTTTAAAATTAACACCAAGTGCTAATGCATATATTAGCTCTTCATGATTTAATTTATATGCCGGTGAATCTTGTAATTTACCGCGATAATAAACCGTAGCTCCACCGAGCTTATTAAAAACGTCTCTTAACCCTTCATCATTCTTGGCTTTTTTTAATAATTTCTGCATGAGTGATAAATTCCTCGGCTATTTCTCTATCTTCTTCCGTCCAATCTTTTTCCGCATAATCTTTACCGTATTTAGCAATCGCAAATTCATAATCTTTAACAAATTCTTCCACCTGCTTTTTTATAATAATATAAACTTTCCGTTGCTACGTCTAAGGAAGTAAGACCACCGCCGATTACCGCAATCGGCATCCTAATTAGCATGTTAGTATTGGAATTTTCTAAAAACGCTCCACCGCTTTGCAAAGTCATTAAAAAGTCTGAAGCCGTTTAACACCTTTAGCATCAAAATTTTCTATATCCAAAATTTTTGGCTTGCCCGCTCCGGTGCAGATAGCTATGTGATCAAAACCTAAATCTAATGCTTGCTTTCTCGTTATATTAAAATCTAAAGCTACTCCGTCATAATATTTAAAATTATTATTTCTCTCTAGTATTAGCCTTAATATATCAAGATTGTTTTTGTCCCAGCGGACAGTTATACCGTATTCAACCACTCCGCCAAACCTTTCGGCACTCTTTCAGATAATTTGTTCTTGTATTCATGCCAAAACTTTATCGGCTTATTAACATCAAAAGGAAGGGGAGTAATTTTTAAGCCGTCAATAGCCGTAACATTATGACCTGACCTTAGTAAATAATAACTAAGGCTGAAACCCGCCGGACCAAGTCCTGTAACTAAAACATTGTAATTAGTGGAATCTTTAGGTAGCGGGGTATAAATATTAAGTGGATTCCAAACGAGTAAGAAGTAGGTATATCTCCAAGCCATAAGGCAATTTAAGCGTTTCTTCTAAAAGATTTGATTCTATTAACGGAATGTCTACCGGATCTTGCTTTGATAAATGCAAGCTTTTGAGCAATCGTTGCAAATTCTATGACCCGTTGCCGCAACCATCGGATTATCAATAACGATAATCGCAAGAGCACTTAAATTAAAACCTCGAGCCTTAACATAATTCATCTCGGAAATTTTTTGCTTTAAGGGACAACCACTTGTGTCATTCCCGCGGAAGCGGGAATCCATAAATCCATGAGAGCATGAGTCTTTATCTTGCTTGTGGCAATAAATACAATAATGAGCATTATTTAAAGCTTCATCTAGATTTAAAAAAGAATCCGTATAATCAAAATTTAAACGCTGATTTTTTTGATATTTTAATATTTTTCTATCATCTATTAAATTCTCTTTGTCTATTTTTTGCGGGAGATTGAATAAGATGTCATCCCGTAACTCGTCCATGGGATTAGCTTTCCCGTCATTGCGAGGAGAGACGGAGTCTCGACGCGGCAATCTCAGGACATTTTTATAAGATTGCCACGCTCCTTGCAGTCGCTCGCAATGACGATTTGCATCGGACAAGCAACTAGATGACACTCTGTAGGCAGAATACTGGGCGGCTATGTCTAGCTCTTCAGCAAAATCATTTTCCGCTTGCTGCCATATAATTACTTGCCTTGCAAATTCTCCAGAAGTGAAGTTTTTACCTATCAAGTTAGTTAGTTTTAAGTATACATCTTCAAAATCAATATCTTTTATTTTTTCCGATGGATATTTTTTGACGGCTACACGCTGAACAAACTTTCTTTTACATTCATAAATAATATCAAAATCTTTATGCTGTAATCTTAAATTTGTGACTTCATTTGAAAAACAAAAATAATTCTGCTAGGAAAATCATCTTACAAATAAGGGGCTATTTCTAATAAAAAATTGGATTAATCTCGGTAAAGAATAGAGTAGGGGTTAGATCTAAATAATAACAGATTATCATAAAGCGATTTGTATCGGCTTCGGATAGATAATCTAAAAATATTTGATCTAAATTTTTAAGCCCGGTTAAATCTAATTTATTAAAATTTAGATTAAAACCAAGTTTCATAGATAAAAGATAACTCTTTTGAAAATCGTTTATAAATTATAAAACTTACAATAACGTGGTAATAAAACGCTACTATAACAGATTTAAAAATTAATATAGGTTCCGGTAATTTTCCATCAATTACAAGCGACTGGACAGGCCTTATGATTAGAAAAAACGGATTGAATTCAAAGAATATTTTTTTAGATTCAGGAATTAAAGAGTATGGATAAACTATCGGTATACTCCAATAAATGACAAGTTGACCTAAAATAACATTTAACATTTGTACAATGAATATCTCGAATATATGGAGTTAAAAATGCTTTGTAGCAATAGAGCTGCTTATGACACAAATTGCTAAAGGTAAAATTAATATAGGAATAAACATTATCTGCCAAGAAAATTTTTCAGGATATAGCAAGATAAAAAGCAAAATACATTGCTGAAAATGAACAAATCAAATTGTATAATTGCCCTAAACTATCCGGGCAAACCGGAAAAAAGTCTTAGAAATTTAACTTTTTTCACTATTTGATCACGTGCTACTAAAGAATTTGAAGAAATTGTTAGGCTGTTTGTTATAAAACTCCACAGAGGGATTCCCCCAACTAAAGTTCGTTATTAAAAAACTCTCTTGGTTGGTGAAGTAAAAAACCAAAAAAATAAGAAATTACCATTATATGAACAAAAGGCCCCAGAATTAAACTCCACAAAGAACCCAAAAATGAATCTTTATTCTGCCTAATTATAGAAGCTTTAACCAATAATATTACCGATTGCCAATATTTTTTAGATAAAAAATATTTTATCATTTAGCTTCCCTTATTATAAATCTTAAATATTTCTGAAGGAGTACCATCACCGATTATACTACCGTCACGTAATAAGATACATCTATTACAGTTATCTTTTATAATCTCTTCTTGATGGCTTACAATTATGTGAAATAGGAGTATTTTGAAATTTATTTTTCATTAGTTTTAAAGATTCTTTCAATAAAATAACTATCTCCGACAGCAAAGACCTCATCTAGCAGAGAAGAATTTGAGGGCTTTGAAATATGGATACGGAGAAGGGCAAGACGTGATAGCATTCCTGAGCTATAAATTTTTATCGGTAAATCAATTTATTTCCGAGTTTCCGAAAAATCTATAATTTCTTTGTTCTACTTCTTTGTTATATTTATCCAACATATTATTATTATAGCATTAGCATTTTTAATATTTTCACGTCCGGTTTGTTCAGGTTCAAAACCAACTCCCATTTCTATAATTGCCGCTATATTTCCATGAAGTTTTATATTACCTTGATTTTAAAGGATAGATTCCAGCTATTACTTTTAAAAGAGAGCTCTTTCCTGAACCGTTACTACCTATAAAAGCTACTTTCTCACCTTCGTAACAAGAAAAATTAATATTATCTAATATCGGTATATTTGGAGAAAAAGAAGTTCCTCTATTAAGAAAAAAATGCTTTAACCCTAATGCTCTTTTATGAGTATCTATACCTTCGACATAACCGTTTGTTATCTCAATAAATACTTTTGAATGGCTAGACGACATAAATTAAATAGATTTATTAATCCAGTCTATAATATCTTGTTTTGGACTACTTTTGCTTTACTCCTACTTTTGTTTCTAGTTGTTTACCTTCCTTGAATAATATTAAAGTTGGAATACTCCTTATTCCGAATTTATTAGGCGTTTCAGGATCTTCTTCTATATTCATTTTTAATATCTTTACTTTGCCTTCTAATTTCTTTGCTTAATTCGTCTATTATATGAGCGTCAGCATCCCTACATAGTCCACACCATTCTGCCCAAAAAATCAACCAATACTGGTAATTCTGACTTTAATACTTCCTCTTCAAAAGAATTATCTGTTACGCTATTTACCATATATCCTCTATTCGTTCATAAATAAAATTATAAAGTACTGAACTATAGTTGTAAATATTATTTGTTGTGCCTTATTTTTTCTGTGTAATATATCCGCATTATTAAAGCTGCTGTTTTCTTCGATAGATTTAGTAGTTACATCAATTACAGGCCAGTTTTTTCGTTCGCAAATTTTCCTAACTTCCAAACATTCTTTCTGCACTATATTAAAGTCAATATAATTTCTATTTTCATTAATTTGTAACAAATTTAACCTAGTTTCCCTTATCTCAATAAGTCTATTCGGAACAATTACAAGCCCTACTACTAATTGATCTATATCTTTTTCTATAAAATCAGGAAAAGGACAATTATAAACATAAGGAATATTTGCTGCCTTTAGACAGATTATATGCCAAAAATACTGAAGTCGGAGTTTTAGAAGTTCTCCGAAAGAAGGGGCCTATCAATATAATATCCGCGAACGGTAACTCATTTAGTAATTGGCCATCATCATGTCTTATCGCATAATCGATAGCGTTAAGTGTATCAAAATAAGTTTTATCAAATTTATAGTTATAATTTTGTTCTCTTTTTTCTTTTATTTCTGATTCCTGAATAAACCGATATCTCTTTAATAATTTTACCTATAAGCACTTTGAAATACATGTGAATTTTTAATTCATAACAGAATTTTGTTAATGATTTTCTTTAGTTCTTGATCGGCAATGGTATAAAGTACTATACCATGTTTTAATT